>JBFWLS010000187.1:0-2500 GCA_050251995.1 Candidatus Methanomethylophilaceae archaeon | reverse complement strand
CTCTCGCCCGCCTTCTCGTAAGACCACATGGCGCCGATGCACGAGCATCCATATTCGCCTCCGTACACAGCATCCAGGGTGGAGAGTGTCGATATTCAGAGGCCCTGGTGGATAGAAATGTTTTTATCGTATATCCATATTCGAGGACTACACGATGGGCCCATAGCTTAGACTGGTTGGAGCGCCCGGCTGATAACCGGGAGGTCGAGAGTTCAAATCTCTTTGGGCCCACCACTCCCCCTTCTGGGGTGGATGAAAATCCACCCTTTTCCAGTTCATGTGTTATTTCATGGTAAGCATGGCTCGATACTCTGACCCTAGAGTACGGCCCATACGTCCAGTGTATCGCAACTTTTGTCCACCAGGAACGTTCGAACACCTCCGAACCTACTCGTCTTGGTCTCAATCGGACGAGATTAGAAGAGGAGACCGGTGGCCGTGTTCTCGTCCTCGCTCGCATATTGAGGCCGAGTCCTTCATAAAGATACTGTGCCATCCGATGATTAGTGGAAAGAGGCCGTAGGGGATCAGTCCCGGTAGCCTTCCAGATACACGTCACGGTTATTCCATGCATACACCATGATGATGGACAGTATAGGCATGATGGCCCCCCAGAGGTTGCCCATTATCCAATACGCCGCCAACAACCCGATGACCCCTGGAATCCCTAAGAACTGGAAGACCCTGGAGCCGCTGCCCATCATCTTCAGGAGCAGGACTATGACCCA
Source organism: Candidatus Methanomethylophilaceae archaeon (assembly GCA_050251995.1). GTDB lineage: Archaea > Thermoplasmatota > Thermoplasmata > Methanomassiliicoccales > Methanomethylophilaceae > JAQUUA01. The sequence goes on along the minus strand of JBFWLS010000187.1, from coordinate 1,772 downwards.
CAGCAAGATGGTGACCACCAACGAGGACGAGAACGCCGCCACCGCACTCCCCTCTCCGAACACGGTGTTCAACAAAGGCTGCAAAAGATAATCGGCGATGATGGGTACGATGAGGACCACGAAGAAGGTGACCGCGAATCCGGCCAGGAAACGATTGCGTGTCACTTCCAAGTCAATCTCGTCCAAATTGAGGCGAGCCTTCATAACGGCGGTATCCGTTCACCGCTTTATTCTTTTTCGCCGCCTGTTAAGGGTGAGGGACCCATGACGCATACACCAGATTGCGAATGTGGCTTAGGCGTTATCGCTGACTATTCTGAAGCTACACCGTGGTACCTAAAGCTCGTAGCTTACCCCGTAACCGGGGATGCCGCATTCTGGATGCCGATTTCCGTTATGAAAAGTATCTCCCGGCTTCGAGAAGAACACTGGCCTATGGCCCTTCTTGATAAGGGAGATCCTGGCTGTTACCGGAATTATAAGTCCGGGAGAACGGAGCCCTAGAAGAGGGAATGCTGTTCCGATGCTCATCCCAATGGAATGCTTCTGCCCGCTCTGAACCTATATCAGACTCGAGACAATCTGACATCTTGGATGAGAGCCTTCAGTTCGATGCAGGCGCGAGCGATGTCCGGCGGAGCCACGGCAGCAGAGATCACCGCCACCCCATCCGCACCGTTCTCCAGAACGGAAGCCAGATTCCCTCTGTTTATCCCCCCAATGGCCACCAGGGGAATGGACACCTTGGCACGCATAGCTTTGAGCACTTCTAGACCGCAGGCCGGTGCGGCATCGGCGTTGGAACCAGTAAAAAATATCGGCCCTGGACCGAGATAATCGGCCCCCGCCTCCTCCGCTTGCACTGCCTCCTCCGCATCCCCCACCGAAACGCCGATGATGAATCCGGGCGGACAGATGGAACGGGCGGAGGACGCATCTATGTCCCCTTGTCCCAGGTGCACCCCGTCCGCAGCGCTGAGCAGGGCGATGTCGAGACGGTCGTTGACGATGAAGGTCACCCCTGCCCTGTAGGTGATCTCCCGGATGGCCAGGGCTGTGTGCAGCATCTCCCTGCCACCCATGTGTTTGTCCCGTAGCTGGATGACGTCCGCACCGCCCAGGACCGCCTGTTCCGCTACATGCGCATGGCTACGGCCGCCAGAAATGGTTTCATCCGTGATGACGTAGAGGCCGTAGTCCCTCATTCCACCCTCCGGATCTTCGCCCTTTGCACCAGGTCCTCCGGCTTCAATGCCGCCAGAGAATCGAAGAGGGCGGCCTTGAAACTCATGGGGCCTTGGCAGCGTTCGGCCGCCCTCTCCGCCGCCACACCGAAACTGGCCAATGCGGAGGCGGAGGAGAGCGCCCGGTCCCCTGAAACGGTGGAGAAGGCGGCCACCACCGTGGATGCCATGCATCCAGTGCCGGAGACAGATTCCATGAGGGGATGACCGTTGTCCACCATGAACACGGAGGACCCATCGCTGATTATGTCTTGGGGACCTGTCATGACCACGGTGACGCCTAACGAGGCGGCATAGTCCCTGCAGATGCCCAGTGGATCGCCGCTAACCCCGTGCGAATCCACGCCCACCACCTTGGCCTCGCTGCCGGCCATGGTGGCGATTTCACCGGCGTTACCTTTGAGTATCGCCACATCCAGCTCATCCAGCAGCCTCGTCACCGTGCGGGTGCGGTATGATGTCGCCCCCGCGCCCACCGGGTCCACCAGAACCGGGACCCCTAGATGGTTGGCGGCCTTGCCGGCTTCC
>JBFWLS010000186.1:0-2515 GCA_050251995.1 Candidatus Methanomethylophilaceae archaeon | reverse complement strand
TAGTCATCCGGAGCATCGGACGGCACGGAGGTCACCAGGCCAGTGCCTATATCGGGATCGCAGAACCATGCCGGGAAGACCGGGATGGAGCGCTTTATCATGGGAGCCTCGCACATCCAACCTATCATATCTTTTCCCTCGATCTCGCCCAGGACCTCGGTGTCATCCATCTGCAAGGCCAACTTATCTGCTGCGGATGGGGACACCACCCAGGTCTCGTCACCCTTCCTCATCTTAACATAGCGCACATCCGGATTGACCCAGAAGTTCACCTGCCCATAGACGGTTTCTGGGCGCAGGGTGGCCGCCACCAGGAAGAGCTCACCGCAACGGAACTTCAGCAGGGTGTACTCCTGGTTCTCGGCGTTGCCTCCCTGGGATAGGTCGGTCTCTGATGCATCCACGGCCACAGGGCCGCAACGGATACAGGCAGGGGCGAAATAAGGTTTCTGTATCAACAGACCGGCCTGCATGAGCTTACGGAATTGCCAGTCGATGAAGCGGTTGTAGTCGGGATATATGGTGCAAGTGAAGCGCCGCCAATCCGCCAGGAAGCCGAAGCGCCGCCAATAGTCGTTGACGTAGACCTGGTTGAAGAACTCCACTGCCCCTACGGGGTCCTCCAACTCGTGCAGCCGTTGCGGCGGACAGCCGTTGCGGATGAGGTAGTCCAGGGTATTCTGGTCTCCGGAGGCGACCTTCTGCGCCAGGCTTATGGCTCCGTTACCGGTGGCGTGGGTGCCCACAGGGAAGAGTACGTTGTGGCCTGTCATGCGCTTGAACCGGCCGATGGCATCGGCATAGGTGTAGCCACGCATGTGTCCGACGTGCAGGTAGCCGGTGACGCCCGGATATGCGAAAATAATCATGAATTTAGGGCGATCGTCCCTTTCAGATTGGTCCAAACCCGCGTCCAGCCATCTTTTCTGCCACTTGAGCTCCATCTCTTCGAATCCAGCCATCCCTACTCACCCGTGCGATATTCGGGGAATGGACGCGTTCATTAAATATTTATGTTGAAAAAGGGTGTTTGGCATATGGGGCGGAGCCTGTCATCCGTCCGACTTTCGTCTTTCCGGTCCTCAGAACAGACGTGATATGAGGGAGTATGTCGGACAAAGTCTTATTTTGCATGACAATTCTTAAATATTGTCCGCTTCAATGTATACTGCGAGCCTCGGAAGGGATGCTCGCAATGCAAGGGTGAGTGAATGGACGGAGAGCGGATTACACTGAGAATGGAGAGCGAGGACGTCCAGGTCATGGACGAGTTCCTCCAGAGCCACCCAGAGATATCCAACCGTTCACAGCTCATCCGTGTGGCGCTCCGAAACTACATGGAGAGGGATGCTCCATTGGAGCGAGGAAACACCTTGTCGATACGTTTGGGTGAGAGATTCATGGGATCCTTGACCAAACTGAGCAATGGCGGGATGGCGGAGAGCGAAGAAGAGGTGGCCAAGAGGATAATCGAGAGATTCCTCATGCCCCAGGACATCTTCGAGGATGCCGCCAAGGAGGCGTTCAAGGCCTACGATTCGTACGCCGAGATCGCCAAGAGATGAAGAAACGCTTTTCAGATCGAGCGGAAGGTAGGGATGCCGGGTCCTCGGACCCATCCGCTCTAGGTCGAGGGATGCACATGGACGGAAGCACTGAAGGGAGCAAGGGCAGCTGGGTAACATGCGTGGAGCCACGCGTGGCGGTCATAGGTATTGGCGGCGCCGGTTGCAACATCATAAATGACATTTACTGGGCCGTGGACAGTGGGATAGAGACTATAGCCATCAACACGGATCGACAGGCCCTGTCTGAGATCGGTGCCCACCACAGCATCAATATCTGCCGTCGCGTCACCCGCGGCGAGGGAGCCAAAGGCGACCCTGATCTGGGACGCAGTTGTGGCAAGGCGCATGCAGACGAGATCGAGGATGCTTTGAAGGGATTCGATGTAGTCTTCATCATAGCTGGCATGGGTGGCGGCACCGGCACTGGTGTGGCTCCCGTCGTCGTCGATGTCTGCCGCCGGCTCGGGCAAATAGCCTTCGCCGTGCTCATCAATCCCTTCTCCTTTGAGACCAGCCGTTCTCGGGTAGCCAAGGAGGGTCTGCGCCGCATGCGTCAAAGCGGTTGCATGAACGTGGTGATTGACAACGACATGCTTCTGTAGAATCTGTCCGATTCCACCATAGACAAGGCTTTCCGTGCCGCTAATCAGAGCATATTACAGTTCATCAAGGGTACGTCCCAGAAAGTGAGGCAGAGCTTCATAGACCAACTGGACGACCTGGACGGGATGATCCAGGAAGTCGGGGACGAGAAGGTCTCCGGCCTGTGCGCATTCGAACCGGTCCGCATAAACTGAATACCTCCGTGAAACCATGTTGGACCAGGGGGGACCCGTCCTCCCCCCATTCTTTTCCCCACAATCATTAACCCTCCACGCGTTTTCTCTTATGGTATGCTGATCGGTCTAGTGGTCAACCCGGTGGCAGGCATGGGAGGGGCGGTGGGC
>JBFWLS010000185.1:0-2609 GCA_050251995.1 Candidatus Methanomethylophilaceae archaeon | reverse complement strand
GCGGAACCTTTTGATTTCGGAGAGGTCGGTGTCGGTCAGCCTCTGCAGGATCTCCTCCGCCAACGGACCCTGCACGGCGATGCTGGCCAGAGCATCTGACAGATCGATGACCTCCGCTCCCGGATTGTTCTGCTCCACCCAGGATAACACGGAGTCTTTAGTGGAGGCATTGGGGACCATGAGATAGTCTTCCTCGTCCAGTCGATACACGATGGTGTCATCGAGTATGGTCCCGTCTGGCCTCAGGATGTGGGAGTATATGCCCTTGCCCGGCGTGGCCAGTTCGATGTTGTTACTGAGAAGACGGGACAACAGCTCCCGCGCCTGTGGCCCTCGGATGAGTAAGTCACCCATGTGGGAGACGTCGAACACCCCGCAAGCATTGCGGACCTTCATGTGCTCCTCTATGATGCCCGCAAACTGGATGGGCATCTCCCATCCGGCGAAATCCACCATCTTAGCTGAGAGTTCCAAATGACATCCGTGCAAAGGGGTCCGCTTCAAATCCATCGCATCCTGTGCGCATTTTTCGATTATAAACATTTGCCTCCCCACCCAGAAGGTGGAGTGGCCAACATTGATATAGGAGTAGGCTTAATGGATGGACCATCGGAGGATTTATTTGAACCAGGAATATCAGAGTCCTGAAGAAGACTTTTCACGGATACGCCTACCCAATGTGAAGGAGGGCGAGATTTTTGGCATTGCCGATCAGCTCCTTGGCGCCTCGAAGATCAAAGTTATGTGCGAGGATGGCGTCTCTCGCATGGGCAGGATTCCCGGGAAGATCAAAAAACGCATGTGGATCAGGGAGGGTGACCTCCTAATCGTGAAGATCTGGGAATTCCAAACCGACAAGTGCGATGTTCGTTTCCGCTACACCAGGACGCAGGCCTCGAACCTCAGTCGGAGGAACCGGATCCCCAAGAACCTGGATGTGTTCTGAGCGGAGATCGGGATGGTAGATAAGGACGTCTACGACTATCTGGAACATCGAGTGGAAGCCTTGCGGCACACCGACAGGACCGGTGATGAACGCAAAGTGGTGGACGAGGTCTTCGACAAGCAGACCCTGATGACCCTTTACGAGCTCATGACCGGGGGCCTACTGGAGAGCGTGGAGTACCCCATATCCACGGGCAAGGAGGGAAACGTATTCCTGGCCAAGGATCCAGACGGGGATGAGATGGCGCTGAAGATATTCCGCACCTCCACCTCCACTTTCAAACGGATATCCAAATACATAGAGGGGGACCCTCGCTTCAAAGGCATCAGCGGCAGCCGTCGCAAGGTGATCTACGCCTGGACGGGCAAGGAGTTCCGCAACCTGCAACGCTACTACGAGGCCGAGGTCAACGTCCCGGAGCCCATCGCCCACCGGAACAACTGTCTTCTCATGGAGTTCCTGGGCGAGAACGGTGTGTCCGCCCCCAAGCTGAAGGATGCACACATGAACGACCCGGATGACACCTACGAGGCCGTGCTGGCCTTCATCGTGGATGGCTTCCGTGAGGCCAGGCTGGTGCATGGCGACCTGAGCGAATACAACATCCTGCTAATGGATGATGAGCCGGTGCTCATTGATTGCGGGCAAGCCATGACCGCCGACTTCTACAACGCCGCGGAATTGCTGGAACGGGACATTCGTAATGTCAACCGCTTCTTCCGCCTGCGGGAGGTGGAAGTATTGGACCAAGGGGAGATCCTCCAGATGGTCCATGAGAAGGAGGAAGAGGAATGAGAATCATCAGGATACCCCAAGACCGGGTGGGCTCGCTCATCGGGGTCAAAGGCGAGACTCGGAAAATGATCCAGAAAGTTGCTGGCGTGAAGATGAAGATCGACAGCGAGGGCGAGGTAACCATATTCGATGACAAGGCGGAAGACCCGCTGATGGGTCTGAAGCTGGTAGAGGTGGTCAAAGCCATAGGGCGCGGCTTCACCCCCGAGAAAGCCATGCGTCTGTTCCAGGACGATGAGTACCTGGAGATTGTGGACATCAAGGAGTTCCTGGGTGGCAAGGGGAACCAGGTTTCACGGATACGGGCTAGGCTCATCGGCACCGGTGGTAAGACCCGTTCCATCATCGAGGACCTTACCGGCGTGAACATGGTGATATACGGCAACACCGTGGCCATAATGGGGGACTCCATCAGCCTCCCGGTGGCCAAGCATGCCGTGGAACTCATACTGCGTGGCAGCGAGCACTCCACCGTCTACAAGTACCTGGAGAGCCAACGTCCGCGCCTACGCATCGCGGAGATGGGTTTCGACATCTGGGGCCTGCACATGCTGGATGACGAGATCTGGACAACAGCGGTGCTGGACAAAGCCTCCGTGGCCTACGGGCACGGCCTCTGCGACCATTGCCTGGGGCGTCTGTTCGGCAAGCTGGACACCGGCATGACCAACGATGAGCGCGGGGCGTTGCTGCGAAAAGCCCTGGGCGGCCTCGATGCCTGGCAAGGCCCATGCAATCTCTGCGAGGACATCTTTGGACTCATCCCCCGCTTGGCGGAGGCAGCGGCGGAGAGTATACTCTCCGTGGAATCGGAGAACTTCCTTATCGGCACCCGCGTGGACCCGCTCATAAACGAGAGGGAGTCCCG
>JBFWLS010000184.1:0-2636 GCA_050251995.1 Candidatus Methanomethylophilaceae archaeon | reverse complement strand
GATCTCCGCGGTCTTCGAATACTATGGGCTGGAGAACGACATCTGCCAATCCATCATCGGCCTCCTCTCATCCCTACACCGGGAGACCCTGGCATCCATCAACGACCTCATCCGTCTCCTGGAGAATGACATCAAGGAGGGGACCGTGTACCCTTTGGAGAAGACCCTGCAGAGCGATGCCATTTGCATCCAGACCATGCACAGCTCCAAAGGCCTGGAGTACCCCATTGTCATCGCCGGCCGCATAGACGTCGCGTCCATGCCCCTGCAAAAAGGAGACCGGACGAATCTGGTTCTGGACCGGCGTCTGGGCTTGCGGATGAAGAAGGAATACCATGACGAGAACGGGATGCACAGGATATACGATGATTGGCGTTGGTACCTCCTCAACAACCTCAAGAAGAACGATATGGACGAGGAGAGGCGCATCCTCTTCGTCTCCCTCTCCCGAGCCAAGCAGTACCTCTGCCTCAGCTGCCACAGGCCCTCGGAATTCTTCCTTCATGTGAGCAGGGGGCGCTCCCAGCACTTCCCGCCCAGATACCTGCAACCCCCGGCAACGGTGGCCAAGGAGGACGGCGTGCGCCCAGAATCGCCTCGTTCCCCACCCCGACGACGCAGGTACTCCAGCCACGATCTGGCCGGCAAGACCGTCCCTGCCGGCGGAAAAGGGAAGGAGTACGGTCGGCGGGTGCATGCGGCGGCGGAGATGCTGGCCTCGGGCAAGGAACCAGATGAGGACCTGGACGAGCTACCCCGTATTCGAGAGATACTCTCCACCCTAAAGGGAGCGGAGCTGATGACGGAGGCGGAATGCTTCCTGCCGTTGCAGGATTGCGTGGTGAGAGGGGCGGCGGACCTGGTGGCGGTGTACCCGGACCGTGTGGAGGTACACGATTTCAAGACGGATGGGAATCGGCGCAATGAAGAGGCCTACCGGGTGCAGGTCTCTGTTTACGCCCATGCCGCCGCCTCCTTGGGGAAGCCGGTGCAGTGCTTCCTACAGTACCACTCCCAAGGGATGACAGTGGAGCTGGAAACCATGCCGTTGACGGAACTGCAGCAACGGGCGGATGCCCTACGCACATGCAATCATATTTAAGTCATATTCCTGTTAACAGCAGTCAATGGAAGTCCCGACCGGGTTGACGAGTCCAGAGGTCAAGGAACGGGTGGACCGGGGGGAGGTCAACGTGGTCTCCCAGAGCGTCAGCCGCACCTATGCGGACATCATCCGCACCAACGTCCTGAACTGGTTCAACCTGGTCCTTTTCGGGCTTGGTGGCGTGCTTATCGCCCTTGGCGAGCCCATGCAGGCCGCCGCCGCCTCCGGCATCGTGGTCTTCAACGTCCTGGTGGGAACGACGCAGGAAGTGAAGGCCAAGCGTCGTCTGGACAAGATCGCCCTTCTATACCGGCCTCGCGCATTTGTGGTCCGTGATGGGACGGAGTCGGAGCTCTTCCCCCAGGAGATTGTCAAGGACGACATCATCAGACTCGGTCCGGGTGAACAGGCCCTGGTGGACGGTGAGCTGCTGGCAGCGGAGTCCCTGGAGATTGACGAGTCCCTGCTGACAGGGGAATCCAGCACCGTAAAGAAGCGGGTTGGCGACCCCATATACTCCGGTTCATTCTGCGTTACGGGACGCGGCTACTTCCGGGTCACGGCCTTCGGGGAGGAGAGCTACGCCTCCAAGATGCTGGAGGGGGCCAAGAAGTTCAACGTCAAGAAGACCCCGTTGCAGAAAGAGACCGAGGACATGATCAAAGTCCTGATGACCGTGGCCGGTTTCTACTTCCTGTTGCTCATAATCCTGGCCCTGGCCATAGGCATACCTCTCCTGGAGTTCACCCTCATATCGGTCATCATACTGGACATCGTCCCCATCGCCCTTTTCCTGCTCATCGTCATCGCCTATGCCCTGGGAGCAGTGCGCATGGCCGGCAGTGGTGCCCTGGTGCAACGCTCCAACGCCGTGGAGTCTATGAGCCATGTGGACACGGTGTGCATGGACAAGACCGGTACCATCACCACCAACCGCATGGTCTTTGAGGACCTCATCCGCTACGGGTCGAACGCGGAGATGGACCTGCGCTACTTCGCCACCGTCACCGGCTCCAAGAACAAGACCATAGAGGCCATCCTGGACAAGTACCCCGAGGCTTCCTGCGAGCTCATGGAGGAGATACAGTTCTCCTCGGAACGCAAATACAGCGCCGTGCGCATCCGCACGGAAAGCCAGACAAAAGTGCTCTATCTTGGCGCCTACGATGTCTTGAGCAAGTTCCTGGTGGATGACCTGGACCTCAAGGCCAGGGTGAAGAAGAAGGCCGCCATGGGTCTACGGGTCCTGCTTCTGGCAGAGATGAAAGATGGACCGCTGTTCGAGAATGACAAGCCCAGGCCACCCAAGGACCTCAAGGCCGTGGCCTTGGTCACGGTGAGGGACGAGGTGCGGCCGGACTGCCGGGAGACCATCGAGGTCTTCATCAAGAACGACATGGACATCAAGATCATCTCCGGGGACGACCCCCAGACCGTCAAGGCCCTAGCCACTCAAGCCGCCATCCCCGGCTCCATGAGTGTCCTCTCCGGCCCAGAGCTAGACGCCCTCAAGGGCCAGGAGCTGGTGGAT
>JBFWLS010000183.1:0-2655 GCA_050251995.1 Candidatus Methanomethylophilaceae archaeon | reverse complement strand
GAAGGCCAGAGCCACGGCACGGGCCTTGAAGTCCCGCAGGGACTTGAACTCTATGTCCCGGCGCAGGGTGGCCGCATCCCCGGTCTTGGCCACTCGCGCCAGACGGTCCGCCAATGAGCCTATGTCCCCCAGACGGGAGTACACAGGTAGATTGGCCAGTATCTGGCGGGAGCGCTCCTTGAACAAAGCCTCCTGCAAGGCCTGGGTAGGGTTCATCCGGGACAGGTCGCCCATCTCCTCCAAGGTCTGCATCGAAGTGGCGCCGGACACGATCTCTGCCGCATGGTCCGCCCAGAGCTCCTGTATGGCTTCGGATGCACGGTTGCTGTCTATGAGGACCGGTACCAGGCCGCCCTCGAGTAAGTTCTGCAGGGCGGCCTTCTCTTCCTCCGAGCCACGAAGATCGGCCATGAAGGCCTCCAGGTCGCAGCCGTAGTTCCGACCCTCCATGACATAGACGGCAGAACCGCATGACCTAAGCTGGCGACGCTTTACCTTCAAGACACCGTCAATGAGCTCGCGGTCGTTGAGCTGGTTGCGCCTGTATTGCTCTAGGATCTCATCCGGGATCTGGAAATCGGAAGGGGATGAGGGACTGGAGACGTATTTGTGCTCCACGCGCAACTCGAAGTCGTCCATGGCCTGCGACGACACCACCCGCGAGAGCAGCAGGTGCAGGAGATTGGTTTTTCCAGCACAATCCCGGCACAAGCGCACCTCCTTTCCCAGGGAGAGCACCCGAATGACCAACGCATCGGCATCATCGTGCCCACAGCTGAGGCTCTCGTCTATCGCATACGGCGACTCCTGCAATATCTCATGTAGGTACTCCAGCGGCATGCGGGCACGGTCGCTGCATACCATGCCCTTCTCCAAGGAGTACAGGTGCAGGCGCTTTTTCTTGGCCATCTCCATGTACAGCAAGGGCCGCTTCTCCGGGTCGTCATAGTACTGTGTAGCGATGAGCTTGTCCTGCCCCACCTTGCCCCGCACAGCAAATGAGACTTCCTCTCCAGGGAAACGGGCCGTGGCCAGGTAGGGTATCTTACCGGATACGTAGAGGGAGGTCGTGGCGGCATATGCCCGGACCATGTTGTCACCCCGGGAGGCGGCCTTCACCAGCTTGTCCGCGTCATCCTTTATGCGCTCCAGGGACTGGATCTGCTTGAAGGGCTTGTCGAAATGGCAGCGGCGACAGTCCCCCTGGCAAACCGGGCGCAAGAGCTCCGGGTTCTCCCACAGAGCCTTCGACCTCTCCAGGATGTCTTTCTCCAGCTTCTTGGGGGAGTGCTTGGCGCCTCGGAACCTCATCTTAGCCATCGGCTCTGATAACCGGCTCCCATTGAAAATAGTTTACTACAGAACTTTTTTTATTGGTTCAGACCATCCCTGGGTCATGTCATCCGGACAGAGAATGGATTCCTTGCGACGGGCCTTCTCCGCCCCTCCTTGGCAACTTAATTCCATCTCCGAGGGCCTCCTATTCTCCCTGGACACAGCCCTCACCCACGATTCCTACAGCAACGAGGCCTACATGCGGGGGGAGGATGAGCCCAGCAACGAGCGTCTAGAATTCCTTGGAGATGCCGCTTTGGAACTGGCGGTGCGGGAGTACGTGTTCCAAGAGACCGAGCTAAGGGAGGGGGGCATGACCGGATTCAAGCAGCATCTGGTGAGCAACAGGAGTCTGGCGGAGCTCTTCGACCGTCGGCTTTCCCCTCTTCATCCCCTCATCCGTGTAGGGGAAGGCCAGAAGAGGGAAGTGAATGACAGCATCAAGGCCGGGTGCTTCGAGGCTTTGATCGGAGGCCTTTATCTGCATCTCGGCATGGACGCCGTCAATGATGTCTGCCAGAGGATACTGTTCCAGGACCAGGGGATTAGATCGTTGCATGACACATACATGCAGCCCAGGGGCTCAGCTCTGAAGGACGATCTCGATGGATGACACGTTGGTGGAGCCGCCATCATGGGTGCTGACGGTCTCCGTCCCAATGTCCACGTTCTTGACTGTGGCATCGGGCACGAAGCGGTGTCTAATGATCTCCGCTACGTCCACGGCCTTGCTGATGGCTCGGCCCCGGGCCTTCAGTGTCACCTCTGGGCAACCGGAATTGAACTGCGAGACCGCCGCCAAGACATAGTTCATGGTGGGCTTGCTACCTATGTAGATGGTGTTGTCCGCGGGCTTCATCTCAGACCTGTGTTTGAATCACCGATGTGATTATTTATATGTTTGTGAAAATAATCAAAATGCATACGTAGGTTCCTGGTACCGAGACACCGCCCAAGCTGATTAGTGAGAAAAAATGTGGAAACTGTTTCAGCACCTACATTATGACAGCGTATATGCTGAACACGACGCCTACCGCGAACACACACATCAATGGAACTATGACGTGGTAGAATTGCTTAACCATCTTGGCACTGGAACGTCCAGAGGAACGGTAGAGTTCCAAAGCGATCAGTGCTAGGATAAGGACCACTGCAATGAGTTCACCGCCGATGCCTCCTGCTACGGAGGTCATCCAATCCACGCCGCTCAAGGCAGACGTGGACGCAGTAGACGTTACAGCGGTAGACGTTAAAGTCATCATTGAACTCTCAATGCAAATCGAAATATATAATACCTCTGATGTGAAAAAATTCCCTTGT
>JBFWLS010000182.1:0-2659 GCA_050251995.1 Candidatus Methanomethylophilaceae archaeon | reverse complement strand
CTGTCATCCAACCGCATCCTGTCTCATGCCATGCGCAGGGCCTCAGAGCTGGGTTGTCCGGTCGTAATCCATAGCGAGTCCGCCACCCCGGAATCCATGGCGGAATTCGCCGCCATGGCCGACGCCGCCGGCTTGGAGAGGCACCGGGTGGTGAAGCACTTCTGCGGGCCTCTGAACCGTCCTGAGCTCTCGCACGGCATCCTCGGTTCCCTGCCGGCGTCTAGGAAGACGGTCCGCGAGGCATTGGAGAACGGCGGCCCCTTCCTTTTGGAGACGGACTACGTGGACGACCCGGAGAAACCAGGGGCGGTGATGTCCATCAACTCCGTGCCCAAACGGGTGAAGGCCATGCTAGCCAGTGGCGAGATGGGCCCGGAGACCGCATGGGCCATCGGCCAGGACACACCGCGCCGTCTCTACCGCCGCTAGGGTCAACCTTTTTCTATCCCGGTCAAGATGGGGTAACGGATGAGCGGTCAGGTGAGGATACTCAACGTCTACGACAACGGCGCATTGGAGAGGACGCCCTTGATCGGAGGGGAAGGCCAGGGCTTTATCGTGGACGTGGACGGAGTCCGCATACTCTTCGACACCGGCCTCCGCGGACGCTACCTGCTACACAACCTGAAGACCCTGAAGGTGGATGTGGACTCCATTGACATGGCGGTCATCTCCCATGGCCACCGTGACCACGCCGGAGGCTTGGTCGACCTCCTCTATGCGCGACAGGAGCCGCTCACGGTCTACGCCCATCCGGACGCCCGGGAGAAGAAGCGGAAGGGTGTGGCTGGCATCCCCATCCGGTACATGGGATTCCCTCGTTTGGGAGAGGAGCTGTCCGCCAAGCTGGACCTGCGCCCGGCCAAGGAGTGGACCCGCATCAGCGATTCCGTGCTGCTCACCGGCGAGGTCCGGGAGAGGAAGGACCCGGAGGCTCTGGGCAAGAACCACCTGCGTTGGAACGGCTCCTCATGGGAGGAGGACCGCATGTGGGACGAGATCTCCATGGTGCTGGAGACATCCAAGGGACTGATACTGGTCACCGGCTGCGGCCATCCGGGGCTGACGAACATCCTCCGCCACACCGTGTCCCATATCGGCCGGGACGTGCTGGCGGTCCTGGGTGGCGCCCATCTGGAGAAGTTCAAGAAACCGGCCGTGGAGGCCATGGCGGAAATCATCATCGAGGAGTTCGAGACCCCGCAGCTGTTCCTCAACCACTGCACCGGGCCCAACGGCATCATGCGCCTGCGGGAGCACCTGGGCCTGGAAGGGGTGCAGGACTGCTACGTGGGCACGGAGCTGTTCTTCCAAATGTGAATGGGTGGCAAAGCAACGGTTAAAAGGCAGAAGCGTACTTTTCCGTTGAGGCTAACTTATGAGAAACACATTGAGGACCATCGGACTGTTCGGGTTCATGATCCTTTTGTTCTCCGGCATCGGCTGGATTCTAGGGTCGGTTTTCTGGGACAACTGGGTATTGGGAATGAGCGTGTTCTTCGTCATCGCCATGGTCATGAACTTCGTCTCCTACTACTACTCCAAGAAGATCGTGCTGAGGTCCTATAGGGTGAAGATTGTCAGCGAGGCCGAGGCTCCCCGCCTGCACAAGACGGTGTACAACCTGGCCATGATGAACAATCTGCCCATGCCAGAGGTCGGCATCATGGAATCCGCCACCCCCAACGCCTTCGCCACCGGCAGGAACCCCCGCAACGCCGCCGTAGTGGCCACCACTGGCCTGCTGGCGATGCTCAACGACGATGAACTGCGAGGGGTCCTGGCGCATGAGATGGCGCACGTGCAGAACCGGGACATCCTGGTGATGACCGTCGCCGCCACCTTGGCCGGTGCCATCTCCTTCGCCGCCCGCTTCGTGTTCTACGGAAGCATGTTCGGCGGCGGGCGTTCCGACAACCCCGCCCAGCTGGGCATCCTGCTTCTGGCGGCCATCACCGCCCCCATCGCCGCCCTGCTGGTACAGATGGGCATCTCCCGCAACCGGGAGTACAAGGCCGATGCCACGGGAGCGCAGACGATCAACGACCCCCTGGCCTTGGCGAGGGCCTTGGAGAAGCTGGAGGTGGGCAACGCCCGCCGTCCCATGGAGCACGGCAACCCGTCATCGGCGCACATGTTCATCATCAACCCCTTCCGGGGCAGCACCCTGGCTTCCCTCTTCAGCACCCATCCTCCCATCCGGGAGAGGATCAGGCGCCTGGAGGAGATGGAGCGGGACATGGTGTACCGCCGCATCTAGGCAAACCCATTAAATCATATTATTTTGAAAAAAGCATGCAAGGCCGTGGACACGGCCTTGCGGAAAGCGCTCTGGAACCCCTGCGGTCACTTGATCTGCTCCCACTTCTCCAGCTCGCTCACCTTGGACAGGGATGAGCCGCGACGTATCTCCTCCCGCAGACGGTTCTCCCGCTCCCGTACGTCCAAGGAGCGGTTGGCCACCTCCACGGCGTTCTCCCGGGGGATGACGATCAGTCCGGACTCGTCCCCCACGACCCAATCGCCGCTGCGAACCCTCTGGCCGCCCACGGTTACCTCCATTCCTATCCCACCATGCCCCTTGGGCTCGCCGGCGTCCGGGGCCACGCTGCGGGAGAAGACCGGGAAGCCGAGGTCGATGATATCGTCCATGTCCCGT
>JBFWLS010000181.1:0-2683 GCA_050251995.1 Candidatus Methanomethylophilaceae archaeon | reverse complement strand
CACGGACAAGCTGAACATCACCGCGGGCAAGTACGTGGGCAAGGACGATCCGGTGTGCGTCTGCCGGGCCCAGAGCGGCCTTCCCGCAGTAGGGGAGTATCTGCAGCCCTATATGAGCACCATGCTGGTGGCGGGCTGGATGCGTGGGTCTCACTATGGTGCCTTCTATCCTTGCGCCGTGGAGGACTCCGACCCCACCTATTTCGATGGGCCCCCCCGCATATGCTGCATCGGTTTCCAGCTGAACGAGGGGCGCTTCCAGGGACTGGAGCCCATGGACTCTGTTGCAGGTGAGCATGTTCCCCTGGACTTCTTCGCTGGACAGGTCTGGGACGAGGTGCGTACAGAAGCCGTCAAAGCCTGCAAGATGATGCGTGGCCATGGGCCCTTCATGCCCGCCATCCTGTCCCCAGATGAGATGGAGTACACCACTCGCCCGGCCGTGCTCAAGCAGCTTATGCCTCGATTCCAGGACCTATAGGGACATGAGGACGCCTGCGGTTATCATCAATTTCAAAGCCTACACGGAGGTGGATGGGTTCCGATCCCTGGATCTGGCGCGCACCTGCCAGAAGGTAGCCGATGAATCAGGGGTCTGCATTGCGGTCTGCCCGCCCCAGGTGGAGCTCGGACAAGTCTCCAAGGGAGTGGACATCCCGGTTTTATCCCAGCACGTCGACCCCCGTAAACCGGGCTCGGCCACTGGTTGGGTGACCCCATCCATGGTGGCTGCCACCGGAGCTAAGGGTTCCTTGCTCAACCATTCCGAGCACCGCTTGTTGATGACTGACATCCAGGATGCAGTATCCATGTGCCGTTCCCACAGTCTGCTGACTGTGGTCTGCACCGACTCTGTTGCTAGTTCCGCGGCGGCGGCGGCGTATCGGCCGGACTACGTAGCGGTTGAGCCGCCTGAGCTCATAGGTGGCGACATCTCCGTAACGGAGGCGAATCCGGATGTGGTGCGTGGGGCGGTGGATGCGGTGCGGAGGGTCGATGCCGGAGTGCGTCTTCTCTGTGGCGCAGGAGTTAAGACTGGCGAAGACGTCCGGGCGGCCCTGGAACTGGGTGCCGAGGGCGTCTTGTTGGCTTCTGGAGTGGTGAAGTCCAAAGATCCTTACCAGTCTCTTTTGGATTTGGTCAAACTTATTTGAACTTCCTTTATTTTCCTTTATCATAGATGTAGTGGCTCCGTTTATCAGTCTTCCCGGCAGTCGCATGGATGATGAGGACGGTCCGGTTGCTATCCCTTATGCTCCCGATCTTGTTGCTGGTGCCGTCCTCGTCACCAATCCCTGATTCATCGGGGACGATGGAAGGACGGCTACTTTTGGGAGGGGTGATGCCTGCTTATGGCGTTGAAGTGGTGTCTTTGATCAACGCCGGTAGCGACCCCCTCGACATAATTGGCATCCAGATTAGCGATGGGGAAGGCGTCTTGTCTATTGAAGCCAATTATCTTTTAGGACCAGGGGAGAAGATGCATCTCTGCTCAGGCGAGGCTTGGTTCGATGATGGCGGCCTTTTGCTTCAGTATCCTTCTGATGCCGTTTCCAGCCAAGGTAGGTTCACCTTGGCCGATGTTGGGGACGAGGTCATGCTCCGCTTGGGAGGCGTGGTTCTTGATGTCTTCGTCTACGGAGGGGGCGATCCTAGCATAGAGGGGTGGCACGGCCCCGCCTTTCCCAAGATTGGCAGGGGTAAGGCTGCGGTACGCATCATGGTGGAGGACAACAATGGTTCCCAAGATTGGGAGGCCGCCTCGATGGGACGAAGCACGGCCCCGACCATCGGGGATGAAGCGTTCGTGGAGCCTTTCCTTTTCCCGGATGACGCCTTCTTCCGCATCATGCGGGAGCTTTCCACGGTAGACGAGGAGGTTTGCATCTCTATGTACCAGCTCAACAACCTGAGCATCGCGGCCTCCTTGGCATCCCTGGCACGGAGAGGGATAGAAGTGAAGATACTGATGGAGGGGAGCCCGGTGGGAGGAATCGACGAGGAGGAGCAAGCGCTTTTCGCCGCCCTGTGGGAGTCTGGATGCGACCTCCGTTTCATACGATCCGCAGATGGCTTCAAGAGATACGACTACCTGCACAACAAGTACGCCATTATCGACAAGGAGCGGGTTCTGGTGACCTCCGAGAACTGGCAGGATTCCTCATTGACCAACAATAGAGGGTGGGGTGTGAGCATAGCCAGCACCAGTCTGGCCTTGGAGCTTTGGAGGATTTTCCATCTGGATTTTGAGAATCGGAGCTGGGACATCGTTGATTTCCCTTCTCGTTTCCCCTATGCTCAGCCGCTAAGTCTCCCAGCTTATGATTTCTTCATGCCTCCCGTGGTGGATGTTTCCGTCTTCCCGGCCCAAGTTGAGCTTCTGCTCTGCCCCGACAATGCATATCACCATCTGCAAGAGGCAATGGAAGGTGCCGAGGACCGACTTTATGTGCAACAGTTCTACACTCAGGAATCATGGGTATCGTCGGAATCCCCTCTGATGTGGATGATGCAGGCGGCCGAACGGGGGGTTGACGCGCGTCTGTTGCTGGACTCCTCCTGGTTCTCTCAGAGCAAGGACAACTCCCAGGTGGCGCAACGTTTAATGGAGATGAGCCAGGTGGAGGCCAAGAACGCCCCTCCCAGCTCCGGTTTCAGCATAACGCACAACAAGGGCGCAGTC
>JBFWLS010000180.1:0-2690 GCA_050251995.1 Candidatus Methanomethylophilaceae archaeon | reverse complement strand
AGCCTCTACCTGAAGAATCGACTCCACTATGAGGTCACGATCACCGTTTATAGATTGGTCCACGAATGAAATGTCGTCAATCTCCGGATAATCGGAATTCAAAGCTTTTCCGTATTTATCGACCAGAACCACCTTGTCCAGGGCGTCCATCTCTCCTAGAATCTGAGTGAACGGTTCTCCCATGGAGGCTATCCTGCTGAATGACCCATCGAACCTCACAGTGACTCCTCGATCATCGGTCAGCTCGGTGTCACCATTGAAAAATCCCATGATGCCGTCCTTACCTAACGCCAAACCGATTGATGATATGAGAACGATCGATATGACGATGAGTGTCAATGTTTTTCCATTCATGACCATCACATTAGTATTATTTGTTTTATCATTCGTAATATTTTCATAACATAAAAAGTTTAACATGGGTGTTACTATATCCAAACATCCTCAATTCCTGGGGGAACAGAAACATTGATAAACAGCTTTCACTTCGGTTTAGAGCATGCGTTGGATGCTGCGGGGCAAGATTCATAGAGCCACAGTGACCGACACCCGCCTGGACTATGAAGGCAGTATCACTGTGGACTCCCTCCTACTAGATGCCGCTGGCATCTGGGCGGGCGAGAAGGTGCACGTGGTCAATATCAACAACGGCGCCCGCTTCGAGACCTATGTCATGGAAGGGGAGACGGGCTCGGGAATCATCGCTTTGAACGGTGCTGCTGCCAGACTGAATCAGAAGGGTGACCGTGTCATCATCATGGGCTATGAGCTCACAGACCAACCCATCAGGGCCAAGGCAGTGATGGTTGATGACCGGAACCATGTCCTCCACACCCTGGAATACTGAGGCTGTCATATGCGGATGCGATTCTACAGCGATGGCGGTGCCCGCGGCAACCCTGGCCCAGCGGCATTCGCTGTCGTCATCTGTAAAGAGGATGGATTCATTCTTCACGAATACGCCCGGTACATCGGCGTGGCCACCAACAACGAGGCCGAGTACCAGGGACTGATATCGGCCATGGGGATGGCGATTGATTACAAGGCGGAAGAGGCGGAGTTCGTCATGGACTCGGAGCTGGTGGTCAAGCAGATGAGAGGCGAATACAAGGTGAAGTCACCGCATCTGAAGAAGCTGCATCAGGACGCCCAGTCGCTGGCCGAGGCCCTTGGCAAGGTTAGTTACCGGCATGTACGCCGCGAGGACCCTTTCATCACACGCGCCGACGAGCTCCTGAACCTGGAGCTGAACCGTCAGGGCTAGCAGTGGAAGAAATCCACCAATTCGTCCATGGACACCAAGGACTGCTCGCCGCTGGCCATGTCACGTATGGTCACCGCCCCTTGCTCCAACTCCGCGCTGCCGACGATCACTGCCATGGATGCCCCCAAAGAGGAGGCGTGCTTAAGCGCCTTGCCCATCTTGCGTCGCATTAGGTCGATATCGGCATCCAGACCGGCGTTCCTCAGATCAGCTAACACCCGAAAGGCGGCCGGCCTGACCTCGTCCGACACTGGAACCACATAGGCGTCCAGACGGTCTATTTGGCAGACCTTCCCCTCCTTCTCCAAGGCCAGGAGGATGCGGTCAAATCCTATCGCGAAGCCGGTGGAGAACACTTTCTCGCCTCCGAAGAGCTCGGACAACGAATACGAGCCGCCGCCGCAGATTTGCTTCTCCGCTCCCAGGACTGGAGCCTCCGCCTCGAAGACCATGCCGGTGTAATAATCCAGGCCACGGACCACGCCCAGGTCGAAAGAGACGTCCTTTACACCCAGTGCATCCAGGAACACCAGCATCTGACGCAGGTAGTCACCGGCCTCGTTCTGCAGATGCTCCAGCACCTCCGGCCCTCCCACGGTCTCGGTGAGGACCTCGATGCGCTGGATGTCCTCCTCGCTCACACCGCATGCCTGCAGGAGTGGCCGTGATTCCTCATAGTTCTTCTTGTCCAGCTTCTGCAACACCGTTGGCAGGTCGTCATCCCGTACACCGGCCTCTCGCAGGGATTGCCGGAGCACGCCGATATGACCGATGCGGATGCAGTAGTCGCTCAGCCCCAAAGATTCTATCATGGAACGAGCCAAGGCCACCATCTCCGCATCCGATTCCGGGTTGGCGTTGCCGATGAGCTCGGCACCGAACTGGAAGAACTCCCGGTACCGGCCGCTCTGCGGCCTTTCGTAACGGAAGCATTGCCCGAAATAGAACAGCTTCAACGGGCGGGGCTCGTTGCTGAGCTCGTTAACGAACATACGGATGACCGGAGCGGTGAGCTCTGGCCGTAGTGCGATTTCCCGCCCACCCTTGTCCTGGAACGCATAGATCTCATCGACGATGTTGGGGCCGGACTTGATGGTGAACAGCTCAGAGTTCTCGAAAATGGGGGTGGCGATCTCCCGGAACCCGAAGCGCTTGGCCACCTGCCGTAGCCTACCCTCGTACTGCCGCCTCCGTGCCATGTCCACCGGCATGAAGTCCCTGGTGCCCCTTGGACGTTGAATCATCAATGTGAAATCAGGGATTGCGTAATAACTGTTGTGGTGCCCTCACACCCGCCTGACGATGATGGAAATGATGTCGCCATCCTTCACCACGTGTTCCAAGCCCACCATCTGTCCGGGGAACTTGGCGCTAGGGCCCCAGATGTTGGCATAGCGGAAGTTGGGTCTGAAGGTACGATGGATGG
>JBFWLS010000179.1:0-2690 GCA_050251995.1 Candidatus Methanomethylophilaceae archaeon | reverse complement strand
AAGGGGGGCAACCGCATGGACCCCGCCTCCTGCAAGATGTCCAAGAGCGACCCCGACAACGGGATATCCATCCACGATTCCGAGGACGAGATCCGCCGCAAGCTGAAGAAGGCCTTCTGTCCAATGGAGGCAGAGGGAGCGGACAACAACCCCGTGCTACTGCTCTGCCGTTACCTGGTCTTCGACCGCCTAGGCCACTTAGAGGTGGAGCGGCCAGAGAAGTTCGGCGGCCCCATGCGAATCGAGAGTATGGAGATGCTCTTGGACGTCTATCTGTCCGGGAAGCTGCATCCGTCCGACCTCAAGAGCGCCGTGGCGGAGGCATTGATAGAGATCCTGGCCCCGGTGCGGGATTACTTCCAGAAGAAGCCGGAGAACCATGCCCGCATGCAGGAGATCCTGCAGAAGCTGGGTCGTTGCTGACTCAATCCCGCTTCCGTATTTCCCGGAACAAGGCCATGGTTTTTTCCATGCAGATGTGCAGCACTGCCTCCACATCGCCCACTCCGGATATGCCGGCGGCACCGCCGTGGCCGCCACCATCGGACTCCGTCTCCCCTCCTATGGACTCTAGGAGCTCTCCCAGATGCATGCCGCGACGGACAATGGATTGGGTGGCGCGAGCGCTGATGCGGTACCGGTCCTCCCGCTGTGAACCCACGAAGGCCACGTCTGAGCCTAGGTTCAGCAGGCCCCGGCAGACAGAGGCCTCAAAGCTACTGCTCTGCGAAGTGGCCACCATCATGTCGCCCACGCGGTCGAAGCGGGCCTTCTGTGCCCCCTTCAGCATCGCTGCCCTCTCCGAGGCCCCGATCTCGTTGCGGGTCACTGACATGGCCTCGTCCATCTGCAGGCCGGCAATGTCCATGAGATGGGCGAAGGCTCGCAGCAACGGTGGACGGGCGTATTGGAAGTGGCCGCTGTCCGTGAGCATGCCGGCCATGAGGGCCAGGGCGGTGCTGTTATCGATGTCCTTGTCCGCGGCTTGGATGATCTCCAGCACCAACTCCGTGCAGGAGGTCTTGACCGGGTCGCAGAAATAGGTGTCCACGTCCCATTTTTTGGTGATGGTGTGGTGATCGATCACCACGGTGCTGCGGGGGAAACCAGTCAGAGGTGCCAGTTGCTCTGGGGATGAGGTGTCGACCACCACCACCTGGTCAAATGATGTGGGGTCGCAGGACTCCGTGAACCCACCGTCCAAGCGGTCCAGGACCAGTTTCGCCACCCGGTCCACGCCTCCTGGGGCGCAGATTACCGCCGAGGGGAAGCATCTCTGCAGAGCATAGGCGGATCCCACGGCATCGGAATCGGCGTTGGCGTGCACCAGGATGACTTTGTTCTCCCGGCCCAGGGCACATATGACGTCCTCTATCATCAGGCTTCAGAATGACAACGGATATTTTGTTCTTTTGTAGAAGGAAGAGGAAAAGGTTTGTTGGCGCTGTTCAGATCCTGCGGCTGCGACGGAGCCCCTTCATCATGTTCGCCGCGGAGCCGCCCCTCTTGAAGCGGAACCCGGTCAGCAGGATGTCCGACTGGTACAGGCGAACGGTGATGAACACCGTGGCCAGGGTGAACACGGTGAGGTACACCAGCCCGCCGTAGACCAGCAGGTCGTTGTCGAACATCAGGTTGCTCATGCCCATCATGGGGTGGGAGAAGGGGATGGCGAACACCAGTACCTGCAGGAATGTCGGCAGGGTGTTGAAGTCCGTGAACATCACGATGAACATGGGCACCATGGCCAGGAAGCTGATGGGCAGGGTGAGGCTCTGCGCCGCCTTGTAGTTCTTGGCGAAGGCGCCCAGGATCATGCACAGGCCCAAGGCGCAGAGGATGGCCATGAACATCATTAATGCCAGAACGGCCCAGTCCAGCAGGCCCAGGGAGAGCCCGTACTGCGCCAGGTCATAGTCCGCCGAGGCCAGGTTGAACCCCTGCATGTAATACGCCATACCGGCCATGTAGATCAGCCCGAACACCAGGCCCACTGCTGCGGAGCCGATGAGCTTCCCGGCTACGATGGTGGTGCGGTTCACCGGTAGGGTGAGCAAGGTCTCCAGGGTCTTGTTCTCCTTCTCCATGCCCATGGATGATATGATGATCCCACCCACCATGACGATGACGATCATGATGAGTATGGGCATCATCATGTTCTGGGACTCCAGGAGGCTGGACACGGTCATGGGGTCGATGCCCTCCATGGTCTTGTCCCCCAGGATGGTGCTGGAGAAGGTGAGCAGCGGCGAGGTGACGTTGTCCACATTGGTGATGTTGCTGCCCTCCTCAATCAGCTTCTGGGTGATGGCCGTGGAGATCAAGGTCATGGTGTTGTACACCGGGGCGGAGCCTAGGGAGTCGAAGAGCCCTGTGCCCTTCATGTTCCAATAGATGGCTATGGATGACTTGTTCCCGGCCTCTATCTCCGATGTGAAGTCCTCTCCGAAGACCAGCACCGCGGACGCATCCTGTTCCTGCATAGCCTGGATGGCGGCCTCCAGGTCGTCGACGTCGGTGCTGTTGTACACGATGGTCACGTTGTTGTCCAGCATGGTCTGGATGGCGAACGATGCATAGGACGCGTCCTCCGCCGTAGGGTCCAGGTTAATCACCGCCAGATTGGCGCTGGCGCTCTGGCTCTCGGAGATGGCTGAGCCGGTCATGCTGCCGATGGAGGCGAAGACCAG
>JBFWLS010000178.1:0-2703 GCA_050251995.1 Candidatus Methanomethylophilaceae archaeon | reverse complement strand
ATCCAGGATGAGCTTGCGGCTCTGCACGTCCAAGCCTTCTGTGGGCTCGTCCAGGAAGAGCACGGAAGGCTCGTGTACCATGGCGCAGCCGATGCTGATGCGCTGCTTCATGCCCTTGGAGAAGTTCTTTACCAAGTCATCAGCGCGGTTGTGCAGGTCCAGGTCCTGTAACATCTGCTCCGCCCGTTCCTGCCGTTCCGTCTTCGACAGCCCGTAGAACATGCCGAACAACTCCAGGTTCTCCCGGGCGGAGAGATCGGTGTAGACCGTGCCCACCTCCGGGATGACGCCCATGCGCTGCTTGGCGACCAGGGACTCCTTTTTGAGGTCGATGCCATCGATTAGGACGCTCCCCCTGTCCGGCTTCAAGACCCCGGTGAGCATGCGGATGGTGGTGGTCTTGCCAGCCCCGTTCGGTCCAAGGATACCGAAGAACTCCCCGCTCTTGACACGGAAGGAGACCCCCTGCACGGCAGCGAAGCCCTGGAAGCTCTTGCTCAGACCTTCCGCCACGATGGAGTAGTGTTCGCTCCTTTCCGACCTTGCCCGCTCAGTCATCGCCCGCACCGCCTTCCCGGAAAAGGATGGTGCCCATACACACCCGGTGACGAGATGTCGGCATCAGCCAGCCATCGCCCTGAATGTATCTGGATATCGCTATAAAAGGCTTGAGCAAAGGTTGCAGATTGATGGAAGAAAGAATGTGAAAAGGTTTCACTGCACCAGGTCCAACCAGCCCTGGTAACGAGGGTCCTTGCCCCGGACGGCCTCGTGGAAGGCATCCAGGAGCTGCTTGCACACCGGACCCGGTTTCCCAGTCCCCACCGGACGGTCGTCGATCATGGACACCGGGGTGACCTCGGCCGCCGTGCCGGTCATGAACACCTCGTCCGCGGTGTAGGCCTCCACCCGGGAGACCTCCCGCTCCAACACCTCGTAGCCCAAGTCACTGGCGATCTGCATGATGGAGTTGCGGGTGATGCCCTCCAGGATGCTGTCCGTGACCTTGGGGGTGTAGAGCTTGCCCCGCTTGTAGACGAAGATGTTCTCCCCGCTGCACTCGGCGATGTTGCCTTGGGCGTTGAGCATCAGGGCCTCGTTGGCGCCGCGCATGACAGCCTCCCTCTTGGCCAGACAGGAAGTGACGTAGATGCCGTTGACCTTGGCTCCCGCGGGTGCGGCCATGTTCCAAGGCCGCTTCCAGGAGGAGGTTATGAGCTTGGCACCGTTCTCCTGTGTGCTGCTGCCCAGGTAAGAGCCCATCTTGATGCAGGTGATGGCCACTCTGCACTGCAGGCCGATGGGGTTGAGTCCGACCTCCTCCCCACCCAGGAAGATGCAGGGTTTGACGTAGTCGACACCATCGCCGTTGATGCGCACGGTGTCCCTGATGGCTTGGCAGATCTCATCGAAGCTGTATGGCACATCGAATGCCATCACCCTCGCTCCATCCAAGAGGCGTTTCACGTGATCCTTGAGACGGAAAACGGCCGGACCATTCTCGGTGGGGTAGACCCTCACGCCCTCGAAGACGCCAGTACCGTAGTTCAACGCATGCGCTAGGACATGAACCTTGGCCTGGTCCCATTCGACGAACTGGCCGTCAATCCAAATCTTCTTCGTCTTCTCCATCTTATCCCTACCTGCCTCGATGCTTTAGGTGCTTATTATTTGTTCCTTCCATATGTTACACGCCTTAGATGGCGTTGATGGTCTGTATGAAGCGGTCCGGATGGGCCCGTTCTATTAGTTCCTCAATCTCCTGCTGGCCACCGATGAGCCCCACCCTGCCGGTGCCGGTGGAGATGAGGGCATAGGCGGAATGACGGCTGTGGTCCACAATCTCCACTTCGAAGACGTCGTGCAGCCTCTGCAGCCGTTCCACGGCGATGTCCGCCATCTCTTTGTTCAGGACGGTGAGGACCACCCGGGCGCGCTTAGGGGTCTCGCTCTTGCCCACCACGATGGCCTCCACGTTGATCCGCTTGCGGGTGAACTCACCCATGATCCTCTGCATAACCCCGAACTCATTGTTCACTATCATCGATATGACTTCCATGTCAGCAACCTCCATTGAACGGGCATGAGCCCTTGTAGATCTTGACCCCGTTGGCGGTCCGCAGGGTCAACGGGAAAACGTCCTCCTCCCTATTAATCTGTATGTCCAACAGATAGGGGCGGCCGGACGACGTGGCCTCCTCCAGGGCGGAACGTATGTCGCGGTAATCATCCACGCGGACGGCCTCGGCGCCGAAGGCCTTCGCCAGACCGACCATGTCCGTGTTGCCCAGGTTCTCGGCGTTGAAGCGGGATCCGTAGAACAGCTTCTGGTGCTGCCGGATCATGCCCAGATGGCCGTTGTTCAGGAGGACCACGGTGACCGGAATGTCCTCCGCCACGGCCGTAGCCAGCTCCTGACAGACCATGGTGAAGCTGCCGTCCCCGGCGATGTCCACCACCATGCGGTCCGGGTCGGCGACCTTGGCCCCTATGGCCGCCGGGAGGCCGAAACCCATTGTGCCCAGCCCGCCAGAGGTGATGAAGCGCCGGTCGTCCCGGATGGTGAGATAATGGGCAGCGAACATCTGGCACTGTCCCACCTCGGTGCAGACCACCCCGTCATCGGGAAGGAAATCGTCCAGCTCCTGGATGACCTTGCGGACGCTGATGGGGTTCTCCTGCACATCGATGTCACAGCTGCAA
>JBFWLS010000177.1:0-2712 GCA_050251995.1 Candidatus Methanomethylophilaceae archaeon | reverse complement strand
TGTTCCAGGTGGACTATTTCGGTCGCCCTGCGTTCCTGGCCCAAAGCCCACAGCTTTACAAACAGATGCTCATGTCCACCGGGATGGACCGGGTCTTCGAGATGGGCCCTGCATTCCGAGCGGAGCATTCCAACACCGTACGGCATGTTTCCGAGTTCATCTCATTCGATGGCGAGATGAGTTGGATCGATTCGCAGAAGGATGTCATGGAAACCATTGAGTCCGTCCTGTCCTACGTATTCCCGGCCTTGGCCGAGCAAGGGGCGGAGCACCTGAGCATCCTGGGCAAGAAGGTCGTGGCACCGAGAACGCCTTACCCCGTGCTCGGCTATCGGGATTGTCTGGACATGCTGGCCGAAGCCGGCATGACGCTGGAAGATGGTGATGATCTGGGAACTGAAGGGGAGAAGCTTATTGGAGAGATGATGGCCCAAGACGGCTACGACATGTATTGGATCGTGGAATACCCAGAGAGGGAGAAGCCTTTCTACATCATGGAGAAGGACGGCACCCCCTATTCATACTCCTTCGACCTGGACTACAAAGGTCAGGAGATATCATCCGGCGGGCAGAGGGAGCATCGCTACGACCGTTTGGTGCAACGCATGGAGGCCAAAGGACTAGACATAGACTCGTTCCATTCCTATCTGGATGCCTTCCGTTACGGCATGCCTCCGCATGGGGGATGGGGGATTGGATTGGAGAGATTGCTGGTGAAGATGTTGGACCTGCCCAATATCCGCGAGGCCATTCTTTTCCCCCGCGATGTCAACCGCCTCACGCCTTAGGCATTTTCGGACAACCCATCTCAAACCCTTTTAAATTCATTACCTATCCGAAAGCCGATGGGAGAGATCTACGAGCGGGAGCTGAAAAACCTCCTCTGCGGGGATGAGAAGGCCATCCACAAGATGACCCGCACCGGTGATGACGACGAGAAGAGCGGTTATATGCTCCTGAAAGAGAATCCTTTCTTGGTCATCCGGGCTGCCGGCTCCCTGGGAGTAGACCTGGTGGCACTACGGTGGGATTTCAGCTTCCCAATCGAGGTCAAGAGCTCGCAGACCGATGTCTTGCGCTTCAGCTCCAACCCCCGCCTCAAGGAACAGGCGGAAAGGATGTCGGAGGAATGCGCCCGCTCCTGCCTCATCCCTATGTACGCCTTCCGGCTGAAAGGATTCAAGGGAGATCCGTGGCGTCTCTTCTCCCTGCCCATGGATCGGCAATTAGAGGGGAGGGTGGGCATGTTGCAGCGCCGCATCCCTCCCATCGAGCTCAATAATAACGGCAACTACATCATGCGTTGGCAGGACGGCCTGAAGCTCAGCAAGCTCCTTGCCTACCTCGACTACGTTTCCGGTTCACTGGAATGAGGAGGCCGTCAGCACTCATAGGGCTCATCATCAATCAGCCGGTTCAATCTCGTCATCCGGCCATCCTCGACCGTATATGGAGGAACATTTATTAATTGTAAATCTTAAACCGGCTCGGAAGGTTGATATGTGGAGTCACTAGCGTTCCTGTCCATGGTATTCTTGATCTCTTTCACCGGCGCTATGGCCCCTGGGCCGTTGACCTTCGGGGCTTTCGTGCAGGGCGTGGAGGACCCTTGGGCAGGCCTGAAAGTCTCTATTGGACACAGTATATTGGAAGTTCCGCTCATCATCGCCATCTATCTGGGCGTCGCGGCCCTCATGGACGAGCAGGCCATTGCGGCCATCGGACTCCTAGGTGGTTCGTTGCTGCTGATATTGGGCGGCCAGATGGTCCGAGACCGGAACCGCTACGCCGCGAAGGAGACGAGCGTGGGGCGGAAATCCACCACAGTAGGCTTCCTGGCCAGTGCGGGGAATCCCTATACATGGATATGGTGGTTGACAGTCGGCGCCGCCCTCATCGCCCAAGCGGTGGGCTTCGGCCTCTGGCTCCTGCCTCTGTTCATCATCGTCCATCTGTCCACGGATTTCGTCTGGATAGGCCTGGTGGCTTACAGCACAAACAAATCTAGGTCGTTGCTCTCTGCTGCTTGGATGAGCCGGGTGGTGGCCTTGGCTGGCATGCTGCTGATGGCTTTCGGAGTGTACTTCCTCAGCGATTCGCTGGCCTTTTTCAGGCTCTGAGGTCCAGCATCCTCTGCAGGGCCGAGCGTGCCTGCTCTGACACCTTCTTTGGTAGCTTCACTTCCACCTCGCCGGAGCGCAGGCAACGCCAGATGGATTCCAGGTCAGTCATCTTCATCATGGGGCAGACCGCAACCTCTAGGCCGTAGAATATTTTCCCAGGGTTCTCCTGCCGCAGACGATGCAGGATGCCTGATTCCGTGCCCACGATGAACTCCGAGGCAGGGGATTCATGGGCACGCTTCAGTATGCCGGCGGTAGAGCCAATGAAATCGGCTATCTCCAAGGCCTCTGGACGACACTCCGGATGCATGAGCAGCTCCGCTTTGGGATGTGCTGCCTGCAAGGACCGCAACATTGAGGGCGTGACGGCTTGATGCGTGGGGCAATAACCGTCCCAGAGTATCACATGCTTGTGAGGGAGTTTGCTCTGCACATACGCCCCCAGATTGGCATCTGGTACGAATATGATCTCCCGTTGTGGCAGGGAATCAACCACGCTAACCGCATTGGCAGAGGTGCAACATATGTCCATCTCGGTCTTGGCCTCCGCGGTGCTGTTCACATATCCCACCACCGCGGCCCGAGGGTG
>JBFWLS010000176.1:0-2764 GCA_050251995.1 Candidatus Methanomethylophilaceae archaeon | reverse complement strand
GTTCCTTCTTGCTCATGAGAGGGTACTCCGCCTGCCGCATGAACACATCGATATCGAACGCCGTGCGTTCGGATACCGACTTCACCAGATAGATGGGGCGGGAGTTGCTGATCATCATCCCCCGCGGGTAGATGGAGAGGTCGAAGTCCCCCTGCTCGGACTTCACCACGAAACCACGGGAGCGCATGTCCCGGTACACGATGTAACGGATGTCGAAGTCCTCCTCCAAGGCGGAAGCATGTCGGAACAACGATTGGAAGGTCATCATCCGATCTTGATGCTCCACATCCAGACGTCCGCACTCCACCAAATACGTGGCCTCGATGAGGTCCAGCTCCACCCCGCCACCGCTGATCGGATACCCATAGTTCCCTTTGTTGTAGAGCTGGCTGCCCTCCTTCTGCTCCGAGACCAGCACGGTGTCGTCCACAAGCTTCCCTGGCATCATCCAGAGTGTACCCTTGTGCCCTATTTATCGCTTACCATCTACAACAATGAGGAGAACAGTAAATAAGTATATATAGAAGTAATGACACATATTACAGTTGTAAACCTGAAGTATAGAACCGGTTGATGAAGATGAACGAGATCGACGCCCTGCTGTCCATGATCGAGAACCCCACGCGGCGGAGGATACTGGAGGCCCTGGTGAGGGAGCCCCATTACCCTTTCCAACTGGCTAGGGAGCTCCGGGTCAGCCAGCCGGCCATCGTCAAGCACCTGCGGGTGCTGGAGGACGGCGGCTTGGTGGACAGCTACGAGGAGCACAGCGACAAGGGCCCGGTACGCAAGGTCTACACCCCCAAGACCGGGTTCACCGTCATCATGGACCTCCGCAACGGCATGTTCACCACCCGGGTGATAGAACCAGAGGAAGGGAACGCTCAGATGGAAAACGAGGAAGCATCCGCCGACCCTCTGCCTTTGAAGAAGGTGAGGGAGGAGATGCAACGCATCGACCAGGAGATCTCCGAGCTGGAGAAGGCCCGAGAGAGGATGATGGGACAGCGGACCAGAATGATGTCCGATATCCTGGAAAGGCTTCCAGGCAACGACGGAGCATACCGTCACCGCATACTGCTGCACCGTATCCTGAGCCATCCGCAGGAGGATCTGGACCAGATATCCCAGTCCCTGCAGATGCGCCGAGAGGAGTGCGAGATCCTGCTGCAGGAGATGCAGCAGATGATGGGATGAAACGAATCACGATGAAAGAAATGAAGGACGAAGGAAGAACGAACGATAAGAGAGGGGAGGTGCGAAGATGAGCAACAACAAAGCATTGAAGGTGGCCGAGCTGAAACCGAACGAGGCCGGCCGCGGGATCGCCAGGATGGACCCGGAGCTGATGGATATCCTACAGCTCAAAGTGGGGGACATCGTGCAGATCGATGGCAAGAAGAAGACCGTTGTGAGGATACTGAGAGGGGGACTGGAGGATGCCAACCGAGGTATTATCCGTATCGATGGATCCACCCGCAGGAACGCTGGCACCGGCATCGACGAACGTGTGGACGTGAAGAAGGTCACGGTCAAGGACGCAGAGAGGATCACCTTCGCACCCACGGAGCAGTTGAAGATCCAGGGCGGGGAGCAGTACCTGAAACAGGTGATGGAAGGACGTCCCTTCGTGAAAGGGGACATCCTCACCCTCAGCGTCATGGGCAACAAGATCGACCTTGTCGTCACATCTTTCGCTCCATCTGCGGACGCCATCATGATGACCCGGGAGACGGAGGTCAAGATCGCCGAGAAGCCGGTGAAGGATGCCGGTAGCATCCCCAAGATCTCCTACGAGGACATCGGCGGCCTCGGTGACGAGGTGAAGAAGGTCAGGGAGATGATCGAGCTACCCCTCCGTCACCCGGAGCTCTTCCAGAGGCTGGGTGTGGAAGCGCCTAAAGGTGTGCTACTGCACGGGCCCCCTGGAACAGGCAAGACCTTGCTGGCGAAAGCCGTCGCCGGCGAGACCAGCAGCAACTTCGTGTCCCTGGGTGGACCGGCCATCATGAGCAAGTTCTACGGGGAGTCCGAGGAACGCCTGCGGGAGATATTCAAGGATGCGGAGGAGAACGCACCCAGCATCATCTTCATCGATGAGATCGACTCCATAGCTCCCAAGCGGGACGAGGTCTCCGGAGAGCAGGAACGTCGTATCGTCGCCCAGCTCTTGGCTTTGATGGACGGCCTCGAGTCTCGTGGCAAGGTGGTGGTCATCGGCGCCACCAACCGTCCCAACGCCCTCGATGAGGCTCTCCGTCGCCCTGGCCGCTTCGACCGGGAGATCGAGATCAGCATCCCCAACCGGGACGGGCGTCTGGAGATCCTGCAGATCCACACCCGGGGCATGCCCCTCACGGACGATGTGGACCTGGAGAAGCTGGCGGACATGTCGCACGGTTACGCCGGCGCCGACCTCTCCGCCCTCTGCAAGGAGGCGGCCATGGCCTCCCTGCGCCGGGTGATACCGGAACTGGACCTGGAAGCGGAGAGCATCCCCATGGAGATGCTCAACAACATCCACGTCACCAAGGACGACTTCCGCATGGCCTTCAAGGACATGCAGCCCTCCACCATGCGTGAGGTGCTCATAGAGCGTCCCCGCGTGAACTGGGAAGACGTCGGTGCCTTGGAGGAAGCGAAGCAGGAGCTCAAGGAGGCCGTGGAGTGGCCCCTGAAATACGGAAAAGTGTTCGAGTACATGAACGCCACCCCGCCCAAGGGCATCCTGCTCTACGGTCCGCCCGGAACCGGCAAGACCCTG
>JBFWLS010000175.1:0-2781 GCA_050251995.1 Candidatus Methanomethylophilaceae archaeon | reverse complement strand
TCCATCATACAGGATTTCAATAAAGCCAAGCCTTGGGCCTTTGCCACCTCTTCCATCACTGGAGAGCCGAACGTCTGCATGGTCGGGATGGTCAAGCTTGTGGACCCAAGCACCATCTGGATTGTGGACAATTACATGAAGAAGACCTACTCCAACATCCTGGAGAATCCGCGTGGCGCCTTGATGGTGCACTCCCCGGACACCAAGGGAAGCTACCAGATAAAGGGCGACCTCGAGGTCCTAGACCACGGGGAGGATTATGAAGCGGCCAAGGGATGGGCGCATGAGAAGAGCACAAAGTTCCCCGCCAAGAACCTAGTGGTATTCCACATCACGGATGTCTACAACGTTAAAAGCGGACCGGATGCCGGAAACCGCATCAACCTCCTGTGAGTCTCATCTGTTCCGGGGGGACATATAGGCCTGCGCCCCGCCCATGGCCACGGCCACGGGTATGAAGCCAACGGTGTAGATGTTGCCGCTTATGGCATATAGGGCGAAGAAGAGCAGTAAGCCGCTGGCGAGACCTCCTATGAGGCCTAGCTTGACATCCCTCCTCTTATGCTCGTTCATGGGCATGGATTCACCTCAGATGCTCACTCCCAGGAGGCTGGAGGCTTCCTGCACCAGGCGGTCTACGATCTCCGGGGCCCCGCCAACGTAGCCCGCTGGGTCCATTGCATCCCAGATCTCCTGTTCTGTGAGGTGTTCCCGCACCGCGGCGTTCTCCATGAGAACATCGCGGAGATGGACACCGTCACGGGCGGCCACCATAGAGGCCTCTCGGACCAGCTCGTGGGCCTCCTGCCTGCCGATACCTTTCCCGGCTAGGGCCATCATTACCGGTTCGGCCATGATCATCCCCTTCGCCTTCTCGATGTTCTGCAACATGCGGTTGCTGTCCACCGAGAGATGTTGGAAAACGTCCGTCATCTTGTGCAGCATGTCGTCCAAGAGGACGAAAACATGCGGAAGTATAAACCTCTCCGCGCTGGAGTTGCTGAGGTCCCGTTCGTGCCACAGGACTTGGCTTTCGAAGGTGGGGATGACAAAGCCACGAACGATACGCGCCAGGCCGCAGACGTTCTCTGACGTGATGGGGTTCCTCTTCTGGGCCATGGTGGAGCTGCCCACCTGCTTGCTGACATCGAAGGCCTCCATGGCCTCGGACAGCTCGGAACGTTGCAGGTTTCGTATTTCTGTCCCATAGCGGTCCAATGAGGTGGCGATATTGGCCAAGAGGCAGATTAGTTCCGTGTAGCGGTCCCTTCCCACCACTTGGGTGGCTGCAGGCTCGAAACCGAGACCTAGGTCGGCCATCACCCGTTCCTGTATCTGAAAGAAATGAGCCCCCAGGGCGGCACCAGTACCCACAGCACCGGCCATCTTGCCTACGGTAGCGCGATGCTTCACCTGTTGCAGCCTCTCACGATGACGAAGCATCTCTGCCAAGTAACCGGCGACCTTGAAGCCGAAGGTTATGGGTATGGCGAACTGGGCATGGGTGCGTCCCACCTCCAAGGTGTCTCGCTCCCGCTTTGCCAATTTGGCCAAGGTGACGATCAATACGTCCACGTCCGTCTGCACAATCTCCAGGGCGGCCTTGATCTGCAAGGCAGTGGCGGTGTCCACGATGTCGTTGGAGGTGGCGCCCAGATGGACGAAGCGACCCGCATCACCACTGGCCTCGGTCATGGTCTTTACCAAAGCCATCAGGTCGTGCTTAGTGTCCTTCTCAATCTCTTTCACCCTGGAGATGCTGACATGCTCCAGGTCGGATATGGCCGTAATGGTGTCCGCAGCTTCCTGTGGTATGTTCCCCAGGGAGGCATGGGCTCTGGCCAAGGCGGACTCCACCTGCATCTGATAGAGCAGTCGGCTCTTCTCATCGAAGACGCTTTTCATCTCCTCGCGTCCATATCGGAAATCAAGTGGGCATAGATTGCTCATGTTACTTCCTGTGGGATTCTCTCCTCACTATTAAAAATATGCTTAGAGCCATTTGTAAAATGAGCATCACATGCTGAATGTAATCATGTCATCAGAACATGGTTCGAACCGACATATAGCCAGTCATTTTGTTGCATCCTGCGAAAGGCTTATAAACAAATTCTATTATCCACTTTTTGTTCGCATTCACTGTTGTGTTGAATGTGGGGTCAAGTATTTGAGCGTGGATTTATGACTGACTCTTTGGAGGATATTGAACAGCAACGTAGTATCACCAACAATGATGCAGAGAAGCACAGGCGTTTGAGGGACGAACTGAACAAGCAAACGAAAGAATGGGTGATGAAGCGCGATGCGTTGAACGCCCAGGTCAGGGAACTCGTGGACCTCGCCGGCAAGCACCGTGAGGAACGTGACGCTCTCAACCAGAACGTCCGGGAAGCCAAGAAGGCTCGGGACGAGTGGAATCAGAAATTCAGCGAGCTCAACGAGAAGGTGGGCGAGCTGAAGAAAGACGCTCCTAAGGACAACGGACCGCCGCTGAAGAAGCTGAAGAAGCAGCTTCAGGACTTGGAGTTCAAACAGATGACCTCCGTCCTCAGCAAGGAGAAGGAGAAGGAGCTCATCGACATCATGCAAGGCCTCTTGAAGCAGATAGAGGAGAGGGAGAAGAGCATGACTCAGAACTCCGAAGTCAACGATGCCATAGCCGCCTTGAGGGATGCCAGGGATAAAGCGGAGGAATACCACCGCTCCGTATCCGAATTCGCAGAGAAGGCCCAGAATGAGCACGACGCCATGATATCGCTCTACGAGCAGGCGGATAAACTG
>JBFWLS010000174.1:0-2841 GCA_050251995.1 Candidatus Methanomethylophilaceae archaeon | reverse complement strand
GTTCATCCAGGCATGGTCGCTGTTCTCCCAGTTGAGCTCCGGCTCCCCGGTCTCCAGGTGGAAGAGCAGAGTATGGACGGTCCAAACATCCCTTCCATGCCGTACCAGGATGGGCCGGCCAGCCCTTACCGGCTTGGAGACCGAAAGCCCGGTCTCCTCTTCGATCTCCCTAATGGCGGTTTGCTCCGGACTTTCCCCTGGCTCCATGGTCCCCGACACTCCCCCCCATTGCCCAGGGAAGGTCTTCATGGCCTGGGAGCGCTTGAGCATCAGTACCCTGCCATCCTTGACCAATATGGAGGTGGCCACCTCCATGGGGCATAAATCTGGCAGCCCTACGGTTCCAAGCGTGCCATCCACCTCTACCCGGTCACCGTTCTGGAGCACGGAGATATCCACCCTATCCACCATGGGTATGGACGATATTACCGCCCCAGTGGTTACTATGGTTTCCGCCTCCCGGTTTATGATGGCAGCGGGGGCGGTGCCTTTGACCTTGAGGTCGTACATGGTGAACGACCCCACGGTGCTGCCTCTGCCCCGCGGGAAGACCAGCACCTTGCCTTTGATGTTGACATGAGGGGAAACACGTAGGTCGCCCGTGGCAGGGTCCACACCGCCAAGGAAGCTGAAATCTGAGTCAAGAACCACGGCCTCTCCTTTCGCCTTCCCGGAAGAGATGGAGCGACCCTCGAGAGTGATCAAAGGACCACCCCTATCAAGCGCTGGAACGGGTCGCAACGCACCTTCTGTTGGCAGAGAGTGGGAAGATAGTTGGCAGCCTTGGCAGAATTGCATCCTGCCTGCTTGTAATGGGTCTCGATTGGGGCCACCACCATGCATGTATCGGCCAATACAGGACCGAACCTTTCCAACACCGCCACTGCTTCTGGGCAGGCCTCCCTCACCTCCCGAGAAGTACAGAACCAGATGTCCACATCCTTGACCTTACGTTTGTCCCTCAGAAATGCGGCCATATCCTCAACCTCCTTCACCGTCAGGTGCGGACAGCCGAAAGCCAGAAGCTCCGGCTCCTCGATCTGCTGCAGACTGTCATAGGCATCCTTCAACTCATTCTGACCGATGACAACTTTCTCCAGCCCTTCCAGATCCTGTGTGGCCGCTTCTGGAGTGAGACCTTCCACATGGAACATGGCCACGGCCCCGGATGCGGCCATGGCCGCCGCCAAGGTCTTGGCGCACTCTAAATCGGGCCTGATGCCTTGGAAGTATGGTATACCATTACCTATAGCCCTTCCCACCGCCTGACCCAACAAGGTGTATTGGAAAGGATCCTCCTCCATCTCCACCTCGATTATGACCGTGGGTCTGCGGTTCTCATCCTTATGAAGGCCATAATTAGCAGTCTTTCCCACCAAGGCTGCCGCCAAGG
This sequence comes from Candidatus Methanomethylophilaceae archaeon, assembly GCA_050251995.1. GTDB lineage: Archaea > Thermoplasmatota > Thermoplasmata > Methanomassiliicoccales > Methanomethylophilaceae > JAQUUA01. Next base: position 1,448 of record JBFWLS010000174.1, on the reverse strand, counting down.
CTCCCGGGCCACCCTCCCGGTTCGTCCTGGCACCTATCATGGAATTCACATACGACAGTGCGGAGGACTCCGCCCAGGCCACATGCTCACCGAATCTTGGAACGTTCTCCCCCGTGTAGGGGGTGCATGAGCAACTGGTGCGTACACCCATGCGGGCATAAAGTTCGATTATCTTCAATTGACGGGAGGCGAAATCCTCCGGCACATGCATCTCAGCCCATCTTTCCCGATCCATGCCTAGGGGGTTTAGCGTGGAGGGCACCTTCACACTCACGTCGCGGGAGATGTCCTCCAAGAATGCGATACCTCCCTCTCCGATGGTCTTGTAGGAAGCACCGGAGAGATGGGCGGAACTGATGGGGATCAGACCATCCGCCTCGTACACCTTGCCCAGAGCCGCCAACAGCTCCATGGCTTTCTGCAAGCCCGGCCCTTTTTCCCCTTGAAGTATGGCCTCCTCCTCTCGATTGAGATACATGTTACCGCAGTCAATGGTGATGAGAATCAAAACCCTTTCTATAGAGAGCCGGGGAGAATTCCACGCTGAGAGCATCATCAGAATGTGAGTTAGTACAGGGATCCTGTATTATTACACATAAATTCCATATAATAAGCAGATGATTCCCAATCATGAACCCATCCGTTGCGACTGGCAGTGACTCCATTAAGGGAATCGTCGAAGAAATCAGGTCCATGGCCAAAGAAATGGGGATAGACCTCATCGGTTTCGGCCGCACCTCCGATATCAAGGACGTGCAGAAGATCGGCGCGGACTCGTTCGATTTCCCTTCCATGATCTCCATGGCCGTCCAGCTACCCTTAGAAGCAGTGAAAGAGGCACGAGATGAACCTAGCATCGCCCTTCGGGAGTCCTACAAGGTGGCCAACAAAAAAATGATGGGTGCTTCCAAAGCCATCGCTGAAAAGCTTGGAGAAGCTGGTTTTCAATCTCGGGTCGTTCATCCTGCAGAACGACCAGACAGTGAGAACCTCAAGGGCCCCTTGTCCCTCAAATCCGTAGCCCGTAACTGCGGGTTGGGGTGGATAGGCAAGAATGGTCTGCTGGTGACAAAGGATTTCGGACCCCGGGTCAGGACCATAACCATCCTAACGGATATGCCGTTCGAGGACGAGGTGGAGAAGTTAAGCAATGGCTGCGGTGAATGCCGGGAATGCATCGATAACTGCGCCCTTAAAGTCCTGAAGGATCAGACCTTCAAAGACCATCCACCTAGCCGCGATGGCACCATCGATTGGGTAAAGTGTGGTCGCTTCGAGACCCGGTTGATAGGGGACGGTAGCGTGCCGGAGAAAGCTTGTGGCAAATGCATTGCCTACTGCCCCCTCTCGTATCCCAGCTGATGGGCAAAAACCTTTTCCTCATCAATCGACCCTGTTCTTTTCAAATTAATGTTCATTCTTTATATGAACGCATACACTACAATCGC
>JBFWLS010000173.1:0-2877 GCA_050251995.1 Candidatus Methanomethylophilaceae archaeon | reverse complement strand
CAGCCTGTCATTAGCGGAGTTGGCGATGTTGCAGATGAGGGATGGGCCGGATGAGGTATTCCAACGCTTGGTGGAGGATTGCGTGCGAACCCTCCTAGAGACCGGTACAGAGTGGTCGCTGGCGTTCATTCATGAAGGGGATTCTTTGCTAATAGGCGAACCCGGCCTAGAACAATCCGATAATGCACGCATGACCTCCCGCAATGTATCCATACCTAACGGCGGAATCATGGTCACCCAGCTCTGCCTGAGCTGAGTCTAGGCACCGAATTTCACGGAACGGTTGGCCAGGTCCATCAGCATCGGCAGGAGGTCGGAACCACGCAGACGCCCGAGACGTCCGTAGGCACAGTCGGCCTCGTTGAAAGCTTGGCAACGATCCTGCACCAAACCTCCGGTGTATATGGTCAGTGGCACCGGGTCGCCGGTATGGTCACCGGCTTCCACCGGGGTGCAATGGTCTGCGGTGAAGGCCACCACCATGTCATCATCCAAATCCTCCCGTATCCGGGCCGCCGCACGATCGAGCCTTTCCGCCACCCTCACCTTCCCACCCACCATCCCATCGTGGCCGGTGATGTCCGGGGCTTTGATGTTCATGAGAACGAAATCATAATCCCGCAGGGCTCGCAGCGCGGTGGCGGTCTTGAGGACCATATCCGTATCCAGTCCTCCATTGCACTCAATAGGAGTGGGCAGGACGTCCAGGCCGCAGATGTCACAGATGCCTTTGATCATCCCCACCCCCGCCACGCAGGCGGCGGAGATGCCGTTCTTCTGCGGGAAGGGGTCGATATCCGGGAAGGACCCCGCCCCCCTTGGAAGGAGGATGTTGGCCTCGGGCAGACCTTCCTTCCTTCTCCTGAGGTTCACCGGGTGCTCCTTCCATATCTCATAGGAACGATGCACGAACTCGTTCACCACCTCGGCGGTGAGCTCCGCACCAGGTGACATGGGACGGGACTGAAGAACCGGACCCATCTCGTGGGGGTCGGCATCAGAGACGGCAGAACTGAGTCCTTCGCCGCGAAGGATCAGGGCAGCCCTGTGCTCCGTGCCTTGCTTCACCAGCACCTTCACCCCCTTGATGCTCATGCCTTGCAGGGCCTGCACAAGCTCTGCAGTATCCGGTTCCCTCACCCTGCCGGCGCGTCGGTCAATGACGTTCATATTCTCGTCCACGGTGGAGAAGTTACATCGGAAGGCCACGTCCCCCCTCCTTCCTACCAAGCCTATGCCGGCGGCCTCGAAAGGACCACGCCCTTTGTAGACCAGGTATGGTTCGTAGCCCAAGAGCGCCAGGTGGGAGGTGTCGCTTCCTGGCCTCACGCCTGGCGAGATGATGTCCATGATGCCGCTAGAGCCGTTCTGAGCGAACCAGTCCAGGTTCGGCGTCTCTGCCGCCTGCAGAGGGGTACGGCCCTGCAGTTCAGAGCATCCTCTGTCGCCCAAGCCATCCATGACCACCAGGAGGATTCTCTTCTTCCCCACCGCACTCACTCCTTGATCCTCTTCAAGAGCCAAGCAATGTTCTCTGCCAGACGATGGATGGTGTCCACACCCTCCTGGTCCTTCTCGAAGTCCCCTGGTTGTAGGGACAGGGTCATGTTCCAATAGCTGGAGCCAGGTATTATCATGTCGTTGATGAGGAAGAAATGGTTGATGCTGTCTAGTACATGGATGGATCCGGCGCGCCGCACAGAGCATAGAGCCGCCCCCACCTTGCGGCTGAGGAAGTTGCCGTTCGATCTGGAAACGTATCCGCAGCGGTCGATGAGAGCTTTGGTCTCGACGCTGAGGTCGGCGAAGTAGGTGGGCGAGCCGATGATGATGCCATCCGCCTCGCGCATCTTGATGATGCACTCATTAATGATATCGTCATCGAATACGCAGCGCATGTCCTGGTTCTTGCGGCAGGAACCACACCCTTGGCATCCGCGGATGAGATTCCCTCCTAATTGCACGAACTCCGTCTGGATCCCTTCCGACTCCAGTATACCCAGCGCCATTTTTATCATCGCGGCGGTGTTGCCGTCCTTCCTAGGGCTGCCATTGAATGCCACTACCTTCATGTACGACTCTCCTTCTTGTTGCTTGGGAAGATGCTTGATGGCATAAAACCTTGATGTCTAACTAGAACTTATCCTTGGGCACATACCCAACTTTAATATCCGCCGAACAATTTACTTCGTTGATGTTGGATGTCATCCTGGTCCTCTTGCCGATGGCCCTTTCCTTCCTGGCTTTGTCGACACTCCTATATCTGTCTCTCCGTCGGGAACCGACCGACCTGAACGAGATTTTCAGCTTCATGATCAGCTTCATCCTCATCATGAACATCTCCTTCATCCTGGAACTCCTGTATGACACCCAATCCATCATGCTGGTCTGGAACTTCACCTATTATATCGGTTTCTTGGGAGCTCTAGCATGCATAATCGTGTTCAGCATGAAGGTTCTAGATATGACGTACTGGATGGAGTACCGGCACTTATGGATCTTCCTGGTCATTCCCGTGCTCTGTCTGTTCTTGGTGCTCACGGACCCTTTCCTTGGCCTGTACTATGACTCCATCGCCATCTCGCAATTCGGTCCCTTCAGTTATCTAAACAACCAGCCCGGTCCCGGGTTCTACCTCTTCATAGCTTTCGGGATCTTTCTGGTGCTGTTCCTCTTACACGCCCTCATAAAGGATTACTTCAGCGCCTTGAAGCCCAATCAAGATGCAATCATGGTCCTGCTCTTAGTACCAATCATACTGAACATGAACTTCTTCACCATCCAATTCCTAGGCCAGCCTCTGCCCAGCACCTATTCCTTCATGGTGATTGTGACCATCATGGTGACCGCCCTCTACTTCTTAACCAGGCATATGGA
>JBFWLS010000172.1:0-2883 GCA_050251995.1 Candidatus Methanomethylophilaceae archaeon | reverse complement strand
CATGGACACCACCCCCTTGCCCCTCCATCTCGGCCTCCTCCGCTGCGGGGATGACGAAGTTCACTACCAGAATGCCTATTATGACGGTGAAGATCACCGCATCCATCATGGAGGCCATGCCCCTGCGGTCAGTTGACATGCCACACCGTGAGGGTGTAATAGGCAGGCAGTCGGCGTTCGCCTGGGGCGTCCAGAAGGAAGGTCGTCCTCTCGCTGCAGGGGGACCCCTGTCCTGGATCGCCAAGGAGACGCACCAGCCTCTGAGGGCCTTCTTCGGTCACCACCCCAGCTTCGAATCCCACCGCCAAGACATCGTCTCGACCCAGGATGCTCTCCATCTCCTGTTCCAAGCCGTTCAGCTTCAGGCCGTTCGGTGTCGTCTTTAGTTCCAGGCCTTGGATGGAGGACAGATAGCCACATTGGGTCGGTTCCACGGTCTGCCATAGGAGCAGGTGGCCGAAGAGAGCCGTTACCGCTATGGTGATGACCATCACCGCCACCATGGCCTCGAAGAACCCTCCTTCAGCCTTGCTATCCCCAATCATATGAAGACCAGCAGGGGCGGGAGAGATAAATGATGCAACTACAGTTAATCTATCAGACACCGCGGATGAAGTGCCCTTTGGTTATGTGACCACAGGCGGACTTCATCTCCCTCCTCTTTTGCAAATCCCTTTCATAGAAGGACTTGGCCACCAACGAGGCCAGTTTGGCCGGTCGACGGCGGAGGTCGACCCCATAGGAATCAACTCCCATAGAGTCCAGGTCCGGGAGGTGTTCGAGAAGCATGAGATCGGCGGAGTTGAGGATGTGGGAGAGCCCAAAGCGGTCACGGTACACCGGGAACTTGAATCCTCTCTCATCCACCAAAGTGCCGTCGTCCATCTTTGGGTCTCGGGTGACCATTAGCTCGATGCGTCCGAACACCAGCTGTTCCAAGCGACCGCGGTAGCAATCGCATATCGATGCTATCTCGTCCCGATTGAGCTCCGGGGAGAGAGTGACCTGATGGATGTTGGATGGGAATAGGGAATTGAACATGTTGAGGTGGTGGCTGGCGTAGAGTCGCACATCATGGTAACGCTGAAACTGGTCCAGATTGTTCACCATAAGGGGGATGTCAGGAACCCTCACATCCCCGTCAGGCTGGAATCGAGGGAGGATGGCCGCCACTTCCGTTCCAGAAGCCGCACAGAGCTCCTGGGCCTCAGGCAGCGAGCGGTTCCATTCATAGTATATCCTATGGGCGTAAGGGAGGACCGCCTCCAAGCAAGACAGGGAGGATATGTAGAATGACAACTCACCGTGCGACCTCCTTCTTTTAGCCTTTGAGGGAAGGACGTTACGACCCTGGTGACGTCGACCCCTTTGCTGGGATGAGATCGTCCCGCCGTACTCTTTCCAGGATGCTATCCTGGCGCTGCTGTTCCGATATAGGTCATATGTTCCATCAGGAATGTAGAAAGGTAGACGGATATCGTCAGGGTCATCAACTCTCAGCCCACCCAGCTTCTCGCTGCCGCGATACAGAGCCAGGCCGTCCCCCTCGAGCAGCATGCCTGCCGGTATGGATAACCTCCTCTTGGATACCGAGATCTTGCCCAGCGGCAGCCCTCGGTTATCCGCGAACAGGCTGTTCACAACCGTTTGAGGGTGCTGCATGTATCCGGTGCCCATGCCTCGATTGAAGACGGTCTCCAGATCCATCCTCTCCTCCGGCGTCAAAAGTGCATCCCGTTTCGATTCCATGCGCTCTAAGGCAAGGGAGTATGAGTGGGTGCAGATGCCAGCATAGGCCTCGCCCCTTATCCTTCCCTCCAGTTTCACGGCAGCGATCCCCAACTCCTGCAAAGCAGGAAGCAGGTCCAGGCAGTTCAGGTCCATGGTGCTGAGCAGGAAACCCTCCTTATCACCCATGCGATAGCGTTTACGGCATGGCTGGGCGCAGGCACCGCGGTTACCGCTCCTCCCCCCTACCATCGAGGAGAACAGACATTGGCCAGAGACGCAGTAGCACAAGGCGCCGTGGACAAAGACTTCTAGCTCCAAGGGGGACCCTTTGGCGATATGCCGCAGTTCCGTCAAGGACAGCTCCCTTGCCAGGATGACCCTGGAGATTCCATGCTCCTTCGCCCAGCACACCCCCTCCCGAGAATGGAACCCCATTTGGGTGGATGCGTGCTTTGGAATCCTAAGGTCCTGAATGGCCTGCAATAGACCCACATCTTGCAGGATCACAGCATCGGCCCCTATGTCCTCTAGGTAGCTCACGAAACCTACCGCTTCGGGAAGCTCGTGGTCTTTTATGAGGGTGTTCACAGCCACATAGGCCTTTACATCATTATCATGGGCGAGAGACACGGCATCCTCAAGTTCCCGGTCAGAGAAGTTCTGGGCATAATGCCTGGCGCTGAAACTCTTTCCTCCCATGTACACTGCATCCGCACCGCCTTTAATGGCAGTTCGAAGAGAGGAGAACGATCCGGCAGGAGCTAGGAGTTCCACAGACGTTGATGGCCTCCCCCTCTAATAACGCTGTCGAAACGTAGCTTAAGGGTAGCGAGGCAGTATAAAACGATCTCCTGCGTGGAATGGTAGGGAGCAAAATGTTCGAGATCATTAAGAAAAAACCAAGCAAGAAATCGCACAGCATGTGTGAGGGAAGCAAGCGTGGCGGGAGCCTCACAATCAGGTGTGAGGGCTGTATCTTTGATTCCGATTTGAAGGACGAGTCCTGCGTGAAGAACCTCTCCCGGGTCTTGATGGACCAGGGCGAGGTGGACCGCCTGATACTTCGGCGGGGAATCGACAAGGAGTACCACGGTGACGCCCTGGAGGCGCTGAAGGAGCTCTCTAAGCTGTCATCTGCCTGTCTGGGCTTGA
>JBFWLS010000171.1:0-2886 GCA_050251995.1 Candidatus Methanomethylophilaceae archaeon | reverse complement strand
CTGGGCGATGTCCGGGAAGAGCATAGCACAATATCGGTGTTCATGATTTAACGATTGACCCCGGAAAAATCCATCAAGGAGCGCTGGTTCGCCCGTCTGGTCCTGATGGTACGGTTGCGGAGGACGTGGTTGAGGTTTAGCAGGCGCTTCTTCATCATCTCCTCCTTATTATCGCTTCGGGTGAGGTAGGCCACATCGCGGGTGTCCTTTGCGATCAGGACGTAGACCTCGCCGGTGTCGCTCCTCCCGGTTCTACCTCTCCTTTGGATGGTCCTGATCTCCGATGGCACCGGTTCATAGAAGATGACCATGTCCGTGCTCACCACATCCAGGCCCTCCTCTCCCACTGAGGTGGCCACCACCACGTTGTATCGTCCATCCCGGAAACGGTCCAGAACCTCAATCTGCTGTTTCTGGCGCAGGCCATGTTCCCCGGATTGCCCGACGAGGAGGCCTACTCTGGCCCCCTCTATCTTCTCCAACCATCGTGCGACTAGCTCGCAGGTATCCCGATAGTGGGCGAATATCAAGACCTTGGATCCAGGTCGGCTTTGGATGAGGCAGCTGGTCAAGGACATCACACGGGAGATCTTGGGATGTTCCACCCTGGTGTTTTCCAATATCTCTCGGCATTCGTCGAATTCCCGCTGGGCCACAATCTCTGCCGCCGCTCTGCTGGCCTTGGTGCCCACGGCATCCTTCTCGATTTTGTCGAAGAACTGCCTCAAGGAGGTTGCCCCCTGAGTCTCCGCGAGGCCGATGGCATGGTTCAGTTTCACCGCCATGGCTTGCAGGGATAGACCACGGAATATCACGGGTGACTTCTCCCCTGCGGCTAGTCGCGATTGCAACCCCCTCCCGACCTGCAATAGATGTTTCACGGAAGCAGGCCGATTGGGATCCATCAGCCGTAGGGAGACCATCTCGTCCAGGCAACGGTCCAATACAGACCTCAACAGCGAGATCAAGCGGCAGAGGTCTTCCGGCATATCCACCTCCACAACTTTGACCGTGATATCGTGCACATATGGCAGCACATCAGGATCCTTCTCTGTGCGAACCTCGATCGAGAAGAAATCCATGTTCTCGCAGACCTCCTGTATGCGGGAAGCATCACTACCAGGGGATGCGGTGATTCCCATGGACAGGCGTTGCAGCGGACGATAGTGCTGTGCGACCTTCACATAGGCGTAGTTGCCCACCCCTCGGTGCGCTTCATCATATATGATAAGATGGACATCCTCCAGGGTAATCCGTCCGTTGTCCAAGTCGTTGGCCACACATTGTGGAGTGGACACCACCACCGTGGATTCCTTCCAGAGGGAAGCCCTCTTTCGGGGGTCCGTGCCGCCATCCATCAAAGTCACGGGAACATTCCGAAGACATGATTCCAGGGTTCGTCGGTGTTGATCCACCAGGGGCTTAGTGGGAGCCATCAGCACCACTTTACCACCTTTACGGTGCAGGACCTCAGCGATGACCATCAGTGCGACGATGGTCTTGCCCATCCCCGTAGGTAATACCACCAGCGTGGAATCGTTCAAACAGGCATTCGCTAGAGCGGTCTGGTACGATCTCTCCTCCACTTTCCCCTCCTGGACCAGAGGATGACTCCAGTAAGATGCCATGGCCTATAATGGGTATGATTAATAAAAAAGGGTAATAAGGGGGTTGTTGAAATTACTTAGTTGCAGCCACCACCGCAGCTGCTGCATCCCTTGGCCTTGGGGTTGGTGATGGTCAGGCCGGTGCCGAAGTTAGGATCGTCAACGTACTCCACGACACACTCCTCTAAAGCCTCTTTGGCCTCGTTGTCTATGAAGAAAGAGAATCCATCCATCTTCATCTCCGTGTCGCTTTCGTCCATTTCTTTTTGGAAAGACATTCCGAACTGAGGGCCGGAACAGGCCATTCCTGCCATGTAAATCTTGACTCCATGGTCCTTCTTGTCGTTCTTCTCCAGAAGTTCCATGACGAATTTCTCTGCTTCAGGGGTAACTTTTAACAAGATATCACCGAGTTGTCAACAAACGTTAAATTATTTAAAAAGCACCATGCCACAAGAATTGCTAATGGAAACAATAAGTATCTACACTCCTTTCCAAGCGCTCATGAAGGCTGTGACCGGTTCACATGTCGTCGAGACCGCCGGAGCTAGGGTGGCCATCGATGAAGATGGAGTGAGGATAGAGGCGGCCGTGAAAGGGTCCACGATGTTTGGTTGCACCGAGGTGTGCACGGAAGAGGACGCACCAAGACCTGGCCCTCGGGTCAAGTACTGTCCAGTGCGAACCCGGTTATATGGAATCGAGGAAGAGACCAACGAGACCGTCATTGAGAGTGTAAGGCAGAACATCCAAGAGTATGGGATGTTCACGGCATCCCGTAAATTGCAAGACGAAAAGCGGACCGTGAGCTTCGGGGCCTCGGAGATCATCGCTGACGCCATGGATTCCGGGATGGTGGACTGTGCGGTTATGGTATGTGATGGGGCGGGAACGGTCATACTAACAAGGCCGGACGTGGTCCGGGCGGTTGGGGCGCACATGACTGGTTTGGTGTCCACCTCACCCATCATGGCGACCATAGAAGGCTTGCGTTCCCTGGGTAGCATCGTACCGTTCGAAGACGCCCGTGTCGATCAGTTGCAGGGTGTATTGCGGGCGGCTAAAGAGGGTTTCAGCGCCATTGCCGCCACCATAGTGGGAAGGGAGAACCACCTGGCGCACCAGATCAAGACCCAGACCAAAAGCATGGACCTGGAGTGCTACGTGTTCGCCTGTCACACTACCGGGGTCTGCGGGTTCAGTTCCGAAGTGCTCTCTGGATTCTCTGACGTCGTTTATGCCTGCGCTTCCAAACAAGTGCGTTACACCATCGCTCCCA
>JBFWLS010000170.1:0-2889 GCA_050251995.1 Candidatus Methanomethylophilaceae archaeon | reverse complement strand
GCCAACTGCGGACGGTGATCGACGCCCTGGGACTGGACGTGGATTGGGAGAACAGCCGTTGCACGGTGTGCAACGGCCTTCTGATGAAGACTGGGAAGGATGAGGTCAGGGACAAGGTGCCCCCCTTCACCCTGCAGAACCAGGAGGAGTTCTTCGTCTGTGAGGAATGTGGCAAGGTCTTCTGGAAAGGCAGCCATTGGAAGATGATCGAGGAGTTCATGCAATCCGTTCATGAACTTTAGACGTTGCGCAAGCAGTGGTTTTAAGTCATTATATAGTTTCGAAAGACTATCGCGGGCTCGTACATGAGAGATGATGCGGCCTCGGTCCTGATGTTGCGCAGCCATTACCCCGATGCACGGACGGGGAAGGTCAAGAGGGTGCTCGAGGATGTGACGGACGTGCACTTGCACGCCTGGTGCCGCGGTCACACGGAGACCGGGCCAGATGGGTCTCTGAGCCTGTTCCGTTTCCCTCTGCCGAGGCAGTCTCCCTTGGTGGTGCTCCTGCTGCCCTTGTTCCAGATCAGCATCGCCCTCCAGATCCTACGACGACGTCCCCGGGTTCTGCACGCCGTGGATCTGGACACCATGCTCACCGCCTGTATATTGGCCAAGGTCACTGGTGCCAGCACGGTTTACGAGATCTACGATTATTACCCGGACATGGTGTCTGCGGACCGTATCGGCTCACGGATACGGCCGTTGTTGGTCAGATTGGACTCATTCCTGGTCCGGAGCGCGGACCAGGTGATCATCGTGGATGACAACCGACGAGAGCAGATACCGTCGCTGCCGGATTATGCACTCGCCATCTACAATTCCCCCGCTTTGAACGACGGTGATGAAGCAAGACCGTCGCATCGTCGTCCTTTCCGGGTGTTCTATGGTGGTTTCGTGAGCCGGGAACGGGGCATAGATGCGCTCTGCCAAGCCGTCTCAGGACTGGATGGCGTGGAGTTGGAGGTCTACGGTGACTGCGACCCGGACTACAGAAGGGAGCTCCAGGGGCGCTTCGGGAAGTTGGACAACATCCATCTATGCCTGCGCTACGTGGACCATGCGGAGATTGTCCGCCGCACCATGGATTCACAGCTGGTGCCCGTGCTCTATGACAGCAGCGTGCGCAACAATCGTTACTCCAGCCCCAACAAGTTCTTTGAGGCCTTGGCGCTGGGAATCCCGGTCATGAGCTACCCTGATTGCTCCGTGGACGAGAAGGTCCGGAGATGGGGTTGCGGTGTCGTGGTGCCAGAAGGTGACGTGGCATCCATCCGAGAGACTCTGTCCACCTTGAGGGACGACCCCCTGCTTTGGAAGGGGATGAGTCGCAACGCCCGCGCTGCTCACGATTCCGATTTCTCCTGGGAACTGATGAAACGTAGGCTCCGGAAAATGTACGAAGAGCTACTTGGGAAGTAATACTAACACTCGTTAGTTTATTTTGATGCCTTCATCACATTCAAACATGGAATGACGATTGATGACCAACCCTTATATAGAAGAACATATACTAATTTGATGTGCACTGCGAGGAACTGATCAACCTCTCCAGAGGCATCCTGGTCCAGGCCGGTTACCACGTCTCCCAGCCCATCAACATGCGGAGCATCAGCTTCGACATCGTGGCCCGCAAGGACGGCCAGCTACTGATAATCAAGGTTCTCAGCAACGTGGACGCCTTCTCACGTGACAACGCGGAGGAGATGAAGGTTCTGGCCGAAGCCCTGAGTGCCAGCCCCATACTCATCGGGGAACGCTCCAGCTCTGGGGCCTTGGAGCCAGGCATAGTCTATTCCCGCTTCAACGTCCCCATAATTTCCAATGAGACGCTGGCGGACCATCTCTTGGAGGAGGTCCCTCCCTTCATATTCGCCGCCCCCGGCGGCCTCTACGTCCGTCTGGACAAGGAGCTTCTGCGCAAGACAAGGGACAGCCGCGGCATCAGCCTGGGAACCCTGGCGGAGATCGCCGGCGTCTCCCGCCGCACCATCCAGATGTATGAGTCCGGCATGGGCGCCATGATCGATGCCGCCCTGCGTCTGGAGGAGTTCCTGCAGGCACCCATCATCGAGCCCATGAACCCCTTCGAGATCCCGCGCGAGCCGTTGGAGAACGACCATGAGCTCTTCGGGGAGCGCCGCACGGAGAGCCCCATATTCAACATCCTCCTGGACCTCGGCTATCGAGTCACGCCAGTGAACCGCAGCCCCTTCGAGGCCCTGACCAAGAACAGCACCAAGATGATCATCCTCACCGGTCTGGGCAACGACGAGGCCCGGTTGAAGCAGAAGGCCACCGCGGTCAGCGACATATCCAAGATCTCCGGCCAGCACTCCGTCATCTTCGTGGAGAAGTTCCGGGACTACGAGTTCATCGAGTCCACGGCTTTGGTGAGCAAGGAGGAGCTCAGCAAGATCGGGGACCAGGCGGAACTGCTGGAACTGGTGCTGAATCGGAGCAATATCGATGATTGAGGTCAATGTCGAAGGGCACCGCCTGCACATCCTGCCGGTCATCAAAGGCCTGGTGTCCGAGGCGGACAAGGTGCAGGACGCCTTCCAGAAGATTAGGCCGAGGAGGGCCCTGGTCTCCTTGTCGCCGGAGCAGCTTTTCATGCTGGGCGCCAAGGAGCAGTACCATGAGTACGAGCCGTCCATGCTGGAGGCCGCCTACGCCTACTTCCTGGACCGCTTCGGTAGCGTGGAGATACCCCCGCCCTGCTACGTGCGGGCCTACGACCTTTGCCAACAGGAGGGCGTGGAGCTCCTGCCTTTGGACATGGATGAGGACTCGTTCACGGAGCTGTACTGCGAGAAGGTGGGCACCATGGAGATGTTCCGGGAGTCCCGCTTCGCCAAGAAGGCTCCCAAGAAGAGGTTCGACCTCT
>JBFWLS010000169.1:0-2893 GCA_050251995.1 Candidatus Methanomethylophilaceae archaeon | reverse complement strand
TCACCCTGCCCTTGTTCCGGGCGGGGATGATCACAGGTTTCATCCTCTGCTTCGCCCGCAGCTTGAGCGAGACCGGTGGCACCTATATAGCCCTCACCGCGGTGGGCAAATCGGATCTTTTCTTCACTGGTCCCACACTCATCGCACACCTCAAGGACTTGGAAGGGGCGCAAAATGTTCAGGCGGAACTGGTGATGGTGAGCATGCTTCTCATCGTGTCCGCCATAATCCTTCTCTTCGTGGCCAAGTACCTCCTGGGCACTCTCCGTGTCCCTTGGTCCAAGGTCTGGCCCCGCTGGGAGAGGAAACTCAGTCGGGGCCTGGTGCCGAAACTCAAGGATGGGCTGTCCTTCGCCTTCATGTTCCTTTTCGTCATCATCCCCTCTTTCTTCATCTTCTCCTACATCCTCATGCCCGGGTCGGGCTCCAATGACTGGGCGGGATTCTCCAGCGCCATCATGTACTCCTTCGCGGTGGCGGGCATCGTCACCGTGGTCGACCTGCTGCTGGGCGTCCCCTTCGCCATTTACATCGCTCGAAACAGCCACAGCACCCTGGGCCGCATACTGGATTCAATGGTGAACATCCCGCTCATCATCCCCACCACCGCCCTCGGTTTCTCGTTGGGCCTTTTCTGGGGGGGCCAGAACCTCATCAACGACACCACCGTCCTGGTGATAATGGCCCATATAGCCTTCACCTATCCATTGGTGGTGCGCAATGTGGCCGGTGCCGTGGAGGAGGTGGACCCATCCTATGAGGAGGCCGCCCGTACCTTGGGTGCGAAGCCATTCCAAGCCTTCCGGAAGGTACTGCTCCCCATCATCAAGTCCTCGCTCCTAGCCGGAGCCATCCTGGCTTTCACCCGTAGCCTGGGCGAGACCGGGGCCACAATCGCTGTGCACCCGGGCGCCAACACCGTCCCGGTCTACATAGTGGGATTGATCCAATCGGACGAGTTCTACATGGCGGCGATGTCCTCCATCGCCCTCATCCTGGTATGCTTCATCCTCATGTTGGGTCTGCGTCACGTCAACCGTTCCGGGGGTGAGCTACGATGACCAACATCAGGCTCTGCAATGTCACAAAGAAGTTCGGCGGCACCCTGGCGGCGGACTCCCTTGACCTGGATGTCATGGACAAGGAGTATCTGTGCATACTCGGTCCCACCGGCGCTGGTAAAACCACCACACTGCGCATGATATGCGGTTTGACGGCACCTACGTCCGGAAAAGTCTATTTCGATGACCAGGACGTCACCGGCATGGAGGTGGAGCGCAGGGAGGCGGTTATGCTCTCGCAGGTCTATTCGCTCTTCCCGCACATGAACGTGCAAGAGAACGTGCTCTTCGGCCCTGCCATCAAGGAGTGGTCCGAGAAGGACTGCCAGCGTCTGGCCAGGAACATGCTGGAGATGGTGCATCTCAGCAACCGCGCCGATGCCTACCCGCACGAGCTCAGCGGCGGCATGCAGCAGAGGACGGCCTTGGCCCGGGCCCTGGCCTCCGGATCGAAGGTCCTGCTCCTGGATGAGCCCCTGCGGGCCTTGGACGCCCGTCTGCGCATCGAGCTGCGCAAGGAGCTCCGTTCCCTGGCCAAGTCCTTGGGTCTAACCTGCGTGCATGTCACCCACGACCAGGACGAGGCGTTGGTCATGGCGGATCGCATTGCGGTGCTCAGGCAGGGGAAGGTGGTGCAGGTGGGCACGCCGAAGGAGCTCTTTGAGAATCCCAACTCCCCTTTTGTGGCCAATTTCCTGGGGCAGTCCAACTTCTTCACCGGAAGGGTGGTGGAGAAAGGGGAGTGGACGGTGGTGGAGGACGAGCGAGGGATAAAGGTCCCCGCCCGTCCCTGCGACCTCCCCCTGGGCACGGAGGTGGTGGTAGCGGTCAAGGTGGGGAACACCCGTATCAAGGCCGGTGAAGGCCTGATGAAGGGGAAGGTGGAGAGAATGCTCTACGAAGGCAGCAATGTGCATGTGGACCTCCTGCTCTGCGAGAAGCTGCGTTTCTCGGTGAAGATGCCCAACCGCAAGATCGGTGACTTCGATGTCGGTTGCGAAGCCCATGTGGATTGGAACCCGCAGGAAGCCCTGGTGTTCCCCCTGCCACCACAAGGCTTGGAAGAGGAACTGAGGGTGGATTGAGATGCCGAAGGTATCGTTGGAGAACCTCAGCATGCGTTTCGGGGACATCACCGCGGTGTCGAACATTGACCTGGTGATCAAGGACGGGGAGTATGTGACAATCCTAGGCCCCTCCGGTTGTGGGAAGACCACCCTGATCAAGATGGTCGCGGGCATCCTGGTCCCCAGCGAGGGGAGGGTTCTCATCAATGGGCAGGACGTCACCGGGATGCCCATGGAGGACCGTGACAACGGCTACGTCTTCCAGAACATCGCCCTCTTCCCGCATATGAACCTGGAAAAGAACGTGGCCTACGGTCAGAGGGTGAGGGACGAGTCCAAGGAGACGCAACGGCAGGTGTCGCATAAGTACCTGGAACTGGTGAACATGCTGGACCGTCTGAAGATGTTCCCTGGGGAGCTCTCCGGTGGCGAGCAGCAGAAGGTAGCCATCGCCCGCGCCTTGGCCTCCGGCTCCAGGCTCCTGCTGCTGGATGAACCCCTCTCTGCCCTGGACGCCCGGGTGCGGGTGGACCTGCGCTATGACATCCGGCGCCTGGTGAAGGACCTGGGCATCACCGTGATACACGTCACGCACGACCAGGAGGAGGCCATGTCCGTCTCCGACCGCATCGTGCTGATGCGGAACGGCAGCATCATCGAGTCCGATGCTCCGAAGAATCTATATCGTAGTCCCAACAATATATTCACCGCTTATTTCATCGGCGAGACCAATCTCCACATCGCGGCCGTGGCCCGGCGGGACGA
>JBFWLS010000168.1:0-2922 GCA_050251995.1 Candidatus Methanomethylophilaceae archaeon | reverse complement strand
GGCGGCGACACCCGCACGGATTCCTTCGTCTTCGTGGAGGTACCAAAGATGTACGACCATCAGGACCCCCAGAAGGAGATGGATGCCATATATGACGAGTTGGGCATACCCTCTCATGCGGTGGGTTTCATGACCGCGGCGGAGATCAAACAGGTGCTGACGGTCTGCGACAATGAGATCAACGGCATGCGGAGCAAGTGCATCGCTACGGCCGGACTCTCCAACCGCGTGGTGGCCGGCCGGTTTATCGATGACATGCCAGAGAGGCTACGACGCAGTGTGCAGAAGGCCGAGGAGCGCCGTATGCGGATGGGAACGATAAACATTATCGCCGTATCCGCGGCCCCCCTGACGATGGAGGCCAAACTGAACAGCTTCATTGTCATCACCGAGGCCAAGACCGTGGCCCTGCAGAGCTTGGGGCACGAGGAGACCGGCACCACCACCGATTCTCTGGCTATCGTCTGTCCGGAAGGTAGGGATCGGCAGATGTTCTGCGGCACCGGTACAGACCTGGGCATCGCCATGGCCCGTTCTGTCAGCACTGCGGTGCGGAACAGCCTGGAGAAGAGGGAGGACTACCCGGAGGCCAGGAGCTTCTTGGACCATCTGCGGGAATTCGATATCACCCAGCAGTCCATGTGGGATGCCGCCCTGGAGCTTTACGTCCCCAATCCCGATTGGGATACGGAGCGGTTGCGGGAGATGTTCTTCGAATCGATGCGAATCTACTCCAGAGACGTGAACGTGAACTCCCTAGTCATGGCCGCGATCCTGTTGGAGCGCTGGGGTTCCCGTGACAAGCTGTTTGGTTTGGAGCGAGGTGATTTCCAAAGGGATCCGGTGCACCTCATTGCGGACGAGGTTCTGGGGATGCAGTGCGCCCAGTACATAGCCGGCACCAGAGGGATATTCGAGTTCCACCGTTTCGACCGCTATAAACCCGGAATCATCGGTGGATTGGGGCCTTTCATGGATGACATCATATGCGGTCTGGTAGGAGGGATAATGTCCTCCATTTACACAATGCTCTTCCAGGAGGAATGAGATGGGGGCGGTGAAAGGGCATTTCTCTTTCTTCACCATGTTACGTCTGGATATCGATGAACACGACATGATGGCCATGAACCAGCGATTCCACCTCGTTCCCCTGGTGGGCCTTTTGTTCGGTATCATCTCCGGTCTCGGGATATACCTGTTGCAGACCCAGGTGGGCATGTTGGCAGCCACGGCGGCGACCCTCCTCTGCCTGCAACTATTCAACCGTTTCCTGCATATGGACGGGCTCATGGATGTGGGTGACGGTCTCACGGTGTCCGGCAAACGGGAGGACCATCTGCGCGCCTTGAAGGACACTCGCACCGGTGCCGGGGGCGTGGCCTTCGCCTTCTTTGTGACCCTGCTATCCTTTGCTGGTCTGGCCTCTTTGCCTCTGTATTGGTTGCCCTTCGTGCCGCTGAGCGTGGAGGTTCTATCCAGGAACACCATGGTGGCCACTGCGGCCTTCGGGTCCCCTGGTCAGGGCATGGCCGGCGAGAGCGTCCGCCTCACTGGTATCGCTGGGCTGTTCAAATCCACCATATTGACCACATTTTTGCTTCTGATGTCGAACGCCATTCTCTGGATTGTATGGAGTTTGCTCGGTTTGAACCGGCCAGACATGGCTACGGGGGTCCTGGCCTTGCTAATCGCCCTGTCGGCAACTTTAGTGCTGGGATGGGTCCTGTCCCGCATCGCTGAAAATAATTTCGGCATGGTGAATGGGGACATGCTAGGGGCCAGCAACGAGCTTTCGCGAGCCATATTATTGCTGCTGATACTGGTGGTGATTTGATCCAAGCACTGGTAAACGCTGGCGGCAAAGGTACCCGTTTGAATCAGGAGGGTTTGGAGAAGCCCATGTTGGACATCGGAGGCCTGCCGGTGGTCCAAAGGGTGATCGATGCCCTTCTGCTTTCTGAATGCGTGCATGAGGTAGTGGTGTCGGTCAGCCCCTATACCCAGGCCACGTCTTCCTATCTGCGTTCCAAGGGCATCCGTGTGGTGCAGACCACCGGTGAGGATTTCATGCAGGACATGCACCAGGCGCTAAGGGAAATGAGCGGTCGTATGGTGTTGGTCTGTCCGTCCGATCTGCCTCTCCTCACCCCCGCATTGGTGGACGAGCTGGTGCAGGCGCATCGGGAGTCAGGGGAGGAGTCCACTTTGGCTTTGGTGGCGGCGGACGTGGTGCGGGAGTCAGGGGTCGAGCCTTCATACTGCATAGAGCATCAAGGAGGGCAGTGGTTCCTCTCGGGCATGAGCATCGTGGATCGGGAGAAGGTGTTGCAGGACGTCTATCTGAAGGAGGCATACCTGCTCACGCGCCACAAAGAGCTGGCGGTGAATGTTAACACCCAGCAGGAGCTTAAGCTGGCACGGAGCATGCTGAGACGGTGATTCACAGGTTCAGCATCCGACGGTATTCCTGGTGCACCCGGTCCAAGAGCTGCTGGCATCCGATATGGCCGCAAGTGCTGAGGATGGAGGCCACGGAGGAACCTCCACAACCCACCCCCTCCTTGATGTAGCCCCATTCGTAGGCCTGCAGGCCCTCGTATGGACTCTGGCCATAATCCATGTTCACAGAGACGATGGGTATGTCCGCTATCCCCTCCACGATGCGGCAAATATCGGAGTTTGGATCGTTGACCATCCAGCGGGTGGTGCCCAGGAGCAGGTTCTCTTCGATTCCCTTGTCCATGGCCAAGGCACCGGCCAGAACCGCACACATCTGTGTTCCTCCTCCTAGGATACCAGGTATCTTCCTGGCGGCACCCACCACCAGACCGACGTTGGCTGGCATCGTGGGGTCGCCCACGCATTCCATGGCCTGCAAGGGGCGGTCAGACATCCCCCCGAGCTCTATACCCGCTGCCTGCA
>JBFWLS010000167.1:0-2939 GCA_050251995.1 Candidatus Methanomethylophilaceae archaeon | reverse complement strand
CTTCTTGACATCTAGAACGTACAGGCCGTCCTGCCTCACCTTGTAAATGAAATCCTTCATGTCGGCGCTTTTCTGCTGGGTGCCGATGTGTACACCGGAGGTCAGATAGACGTCCTCGGGCACCAATAGCTCAACTCTCTCCGCTTCACTCATGTAAAAACCTCAAACCTAATCTCTAGCAACTGTGATAGGGACCAAATCCTCCGCGAACTCCAGCAAGGCGATGTCGATGGGATCCAGCATATCCGCGGGATAGTCTACCAGAACAGGGGCACCCAGAGAGATCTGCAGTGCCCTGGCGCCAATGATCCTCGCCTTCTCGAATCTAGTGTACTTCATAAGTTCACCATACCGGGGGTATTTCGGTATTAGACTACTCCTTATAAACCTTTTGGAGCCGTTATTGTGCTGTCCAGACATGGGAACTTACGGCCCCAGCCTGCTTTTCATGTAGGGCTCCAGCCCGCCCCATTCCAAGAGTTCGAGCAGGGACGGAGGCAGCGGCAGGAAACGTAGCACGCAGTCGGAATCGGCCAGGGACAGCGACCCTTCTCGCAGGTCTATCTGCAGGACATCACCGGTGTGGAAGATCTCTGCGGCCTGCGGGCAGACCACCAGCGGCAGGCCCACGTTGATGGCGTTGCGGTAGAATATACGAGAGAAGCTCCCCGCCACCACCGCCGCCACCCCGCATTCCTTCAAAGCCAAAGGAGCCTGCTCGCGGGAGGAACCACAGCCGAAGTTGCGGCCGGCAACGATGACGTCCCCAGGACGAACCTGGGCGGAGAAGGAGGGGTCCACATCCTCCATTACATGGGCGGCCAGCTTCTTCATGTCGTAGTCGTCCAGGTAACGGCCAGCGATGATGAGGTCAGTATTGACATGGTCCCCGAAGCACCAGACCCGTCCTTGAATCATGGACACGCCTCCCGCGGGTCACGGATCTCCCCCGCCAGGGCGCTGGCGGCCACGGTGAGCGGGGATGCCAGGTACACCTCGGCCTCAGCGCTGCCCATGCGGCCGCGGAAGTTACGGTTGGTGGTGGAGATGGCCCTCTCGCCGGCAGCGAGGATGCCTTGGTGCGCCCCCAGGCAGGGCCCGCAGCCAGGGTTGGTGACGATTGCTCCGGACTGCATCAGGGAACGAATGATGCCCGCCTCCATGGCCTCCAGGTAGACCTCCTTGGATGCAGGCACGACTATGAAGCGCACGCCGGCGGGGATCCTCTTCCCCCGGGTGATGGATTCCGCCGCCGCCAGATCCTCAAAGCGTCCGTTGGTGCAGGAGCCCAGGACCGCCTGGTCGATGGGCAGTCCTTCCAGCTCCGTGACCTCCTTCACGTTGTCCACGGTATGGGGGCAGGCCACCAGGGGCGGCAGGTCGGCAACCGGGAAATCCATATGAAGGCAGGCGGAGTCCTCATCGCCGAGAACGGACGGCGTTCGTTGCACGCCCCGGCCCTGCAGATAGGACCAGGTCTTCTCGTCCGGGAAGCATATGCCCGCCTTCGCACCCATCTCGATGGCCATGTTGGACATCACCATGCGGGAGGATATGCTCATCTGCTCCACCACATCGCCGATGAACTCCACACACAGGTAGTCCGCTCCGTCCGAGCCCAGGGAACCGATGATGCCCAAGATGACGTCCTTGGACATCACCCCCTCCGGGAGCGGCCCTTGGATATCGATACGCAGGGTATCCGGAACCCGGAACCACAGCTCCCCCGTGGCCCAGACCGCGGCCATCTCTGTGGCCCCTATGCCGGTGGAGAAGGCACCGAAGGCACCGTAGGTGGTGGTGTGGGAATCCGAGCCCACGATGAGCATGCCCGGGCGCACGTGGCCCATCTCCGGCAGGATCTGATGGCAGATGCCTTCTCCATGGTTGTAGAAATGTGGCAGCTGCTGCTGCGATGCGAACTCCCGCACCGCCTTGTGGCCCTCCGCGGCGGAGATGGTGTTTGCCGGCACCCGGTGGTCGAAGAGGAGCACCACCTTCTCCCGGTCCCACAGATGCTTGGCTCCCATCTCCTGGAACATCCTTGACACCAGGGCGGCGTTCTCATGGGACATGGCCAGATCGACCTGTCCCACCACCGTGTCCCCGGCCCAGGCATCCTGGGAGGACGCCCGGGAGAGTATCTTCTCCGCGAAGGTCTTGCCCATGTCCGAGCCAATCCGCTCTACATTTATATCCATATTGGTGCTTGTATTGGATATGGAAGGACCTTTCCCCTTGTCGAAGGAGAGCTACCGCCTGAGGGAGGCGGAGCCACGCCATTACGCCTTCGCCATGCACTGCATGGAGGAGAGCGTGCTGGCATCGGTTAGCGAAGAGGAGGCCTCCGATGCGGAACGGTGGATGGATGCCTACCGACAGCTGGTGTCCATGCATTTCGAGGGAGCGGGGATGCCGAACTCCTTGTACGTCCTGGAGCACCTGGAGGAACCGGTGGGGATGCTCTGGATGGGCATAGGCAAGGACCAATTCACAGGCGACGACACCGGCTACGTCCTGGGGATCCAGGTGTCTGAGTCGCATCGCGGCCGTGGACTGGGGAAAGAGATGCTGCGTTGGGCGGAGGCCTGGTGCCGATCCAAAGGGGTGGGGAGCATGTCCATCAACGTCTCCCCTCGCAACCGCTGGGCACTCCGTCTCTACGAGGACTACGGCTTCCAGACCCACTCCCTGGTCATGAGGCGCAGGCTCAGATGAGCAACAGCTTTTCTGACTTGAAGGGGTCACGACCGGCCACGAACAACAGCCATGACACGAGGCCTTCCGCCTCGGCATAGCCAGGGGTGAAGAACAGACGCACCTTCGGTAGGCAGAGGTACACGCCGAGCAGGGCCATAACCAACAGCACCAGGAAGGCGTTTGTCTCGAAGGTGAACGCCAGACGGATGGCCTCTCCCCCCAGCCAGATCGAGAACAGA
>JBFWLS010000166.1:0-2983 GCA_050251995.1 Candidatus Methanomethylophilaceae archaeon | reverse complement strand
GAAGGATGCTAAGAGCATCGCCAGTCTAGCTTCCGAGGGCTCCTGCGATGTCCTCGTCATACTGCACCATCCCTCCTCCATCGACAGCCTGGAGCTGACAGAAGAGCTCCGCTCGATAGGGATCGACATCCCTATAGTCGTCATCGATTCCTCCTCCAACCCGGGATTCCATCGGACCGCCTTACGGGCTGGAGCCGACTACACCGTCAGCACCATAGGCAGAGCCGATTGGAAAGAATCCCTGGCCAATACAGTAATGGAAGCCGCCGCCCTCAGGAAATGCCAGAGCCACACCTGCCAGGGAAACATCCTCTGCGGGCAGCTGTTCCAGACCCTGCCTGTGGGCTTCGCCTTGTTGAAGGCCACCATGGGGGAGGATGGTCTGCCTATGGACTACCGCTACTTGGACATGAACCAGGAGTATCAACGATGCATGGGCCTCAGCGCGCAAGACTTGGTGGGGTTGAGCCTGAGCGAATGCATCATGAGGGGACTGGACCACCCAACCTTGGACGTCATGGGCCTGTTGGACCAAGTCATGACAGACCGCCGACTAAATAGAGAAGAAGGCGGTAGAGAGGATAACGGCATGGCATTGGAGTTCCTGGCCTACACACCCTGTCCCAGCATGGTGGCGTTGATGGTCATCGAATCCACAGATGTCCAAAAGGGCTCATCGGAGTCCATGGATGCTACCGGATTCTTCGACAACAGCAGCGACCTGGCGGCAGTGCTGGATCATCAGGGGCGGGTGTTGCGGGTTAACCGGCGTTTCCTCTCCGCTTCTGGCTTCAACATCCACGACCTCTCCAAAACCCAGCTGCAGGAGCTCATGCTTCCCGAGGAGCGTCAGCCTTTCCTCGACCATCTGTCCCAGGCTCAGGGCGGCCTGGTTCAGACCAGCGCCAGGCTACGGTGCAAGGACGGCCACCTGCTGGACATCGACTGGAGTATCTGGACCGACCAGAGCTCGGTCTACCTGAGCGGGGTGGACCGCACCGAGACCATGATGGAGGAGCATATGATGCAGAAGGGCATAGCCATCTCCGACTACCTGCTGCAGATGAGCTCCGAGGTGGACTTCGGGCGGCTCACGGACATCACCCTGGACCTCTCCGGCGCCAAGTACGTGGCGTTCAACCTATACAACGAGGATGGTACGGAATTCCAAACCATGGCCGTGTCCGTCCGGAACAAGGATGGTGACGAGGACCCTCGCTCCACCTGTGCCTTGGGTAGCCGACAGGAGGAGCCTCCAGAGCTGGGCTTGGCATCAAAAGTGCTAGGCCACAATCTGATTGGCCACATCTGGCCTCAGGACCAGGAGTTGAATGAGCGGACCCGGGATAGGACCATCACGACTTTTTCCTCCCTGTGCATGCTCACGGAAACCTTCCTGCCCAAGGCGACAACCAGGATGATGGAGAGGCTCTTCCGCACCGGTGAGACCACTTTGATGAAACTGGACCATGGTGGCCGCATCCTGGGCAATTTCATAATCGTCATGCCTCACGGTCGCCACCTGCGGGGGAAAGACATGTTGGAGATCCTAGCCCGTCAGGTGGGTACCCTGCTAATACGTCACCAGGCGGAGAAAGAAACGGAGATGGTTAACCGCAAGTTGCAGATCATTGGCGATGTCACCCGGCATGACGTGCTGAACCAGGTCACGGTGCTGCAGGGATACATGGAGCTCATGCGGTACAACTGCACCGAACAGAAGTCGTTGGGGCATCTGGAGAAGATGATGGTGGCCACAGACAACATCCAGCATTTCTTCGAGTTCGCCCGGCAATACGAGAGCCTGGGGAAGGACAAGCCACAGTGGGTTCCCTTGAGCGAGCTGGTGGCCGACTCTGTGAAGGGCATGCTACCCTTGGAGGACGACTGCGAGCAGGTGTCAGTGCTGGCGGACCCCATCTTGGGGAAGGTGTTCTTCAACCTCATGGACAACAGCATCCGCCATGGCGCCGGGTCCACCCGGGTACGTCTGGGCTGTCGCAAGGAGAAGAACTCCCTGGTCATCCTCTGGGAGGATGACGGCATGGGGGTGGAGAAGGAGAAGAAGGACCTCATATTCCAACGTGGCTTCGGCAAGAACACTGGCTTCGGCCTGTTCATGACCAAGGAGGTGTTGGAGCTGCTGGGCATGTCCATATCCGAGACCGGTACCTATGGAAAGGGGGCACGCTTCGAGATCCGTGTGCCCATGGGGATGTTCCGTATCGATGGAAGGAAGGAGAGGAGGCTTGAGGCCCCCGAAGGGTTTTAGAGTCTTCTAGGTGGCAGCGACGCGTTCCTCCTTGCCCATGGCCGCCAACTCGTTCACCCTATTCGGGCCTAGACCGAGGGCCTGCGACATCCGGCTGCCGTATTCTGCATCCGCCTTGTAGAATGTGCCGCCTGCCAGCATTGGATGAGCTTCTGCGCCCTGTACATGTGGCCCATTAGGTGGTTCCGGTCCTGAGGGCTCATGACCTGCTTTCGGAGGCCCGCCGTCCCCTTCTGGAGCCACACTGTATGAACATCTGCAGGCGCGGGTGCAGCTCCAATGAGGACACCATCTCCTCCCCGGTGTGCCTCCGCAGATAGAAGTAGGCGTACAAGGACACCAGTAAGCCGCCCAGGGCATCGCAGGAAAGGTCACGCACGGTGTCCCATGGACTGTACTGCATGGTCGTGCCTGTCAGCTCGTCCACCACCAGCTCGAAGACCTCCCAGTACACGCCCATGGTCATCATGACGATGAAGACGAAGAACCCCATCCAGAACGGCGTGATGCTCACCCGATGGTCATAGGTGGTGACCATCATCAGGGTGAAAAGGACGCAGAAGGCCACGGTGACGGAGGACACCGTGTGCGTCACGGTGTCCCATACCACGATGGAATCGTACTGCAGGAACAGTACGCCATAGGCATGCAGGAAAATGGAGGCCTCGATTATCAACACCAATGGTGAGGGCAGGGTGATGAGGTTCAGAT
>JBFWLS010000165.1:0-3006 GCA_050251995.1 Candidatus Methanomethylophilaceae archaeon | reverse complement strand
GTGATGCCATCCAACAGGAAGAAGGCGTAGAACATCGATGGACATGTCGATGATCCCGCATCTTCTGTGCGTAAACCTCCCTGGCGATGACCGCCGTGAGGGCGTCATGTTCGAACAAGTCGTTGGAGATACATGGGTGACGCCCTTCCAACCAGAATAACAATCGCCTCCACGGCCGTGCCACTCATAGGTGGGTTGTCCATATGGTTGCAGGTCGCCAAACCGTTTATGTCGTCCGCCACCACCGTCACTGGCATGAAGAGGTCTTAGGAGCCCATGATCAGGGTGCCGGTGCCGGTTATGTACAGATTGACGTTGTCGTCCAATATACGGGACTCGGCATCAGAGCCCATGTTCAAGCCTTGGGTCCCTATTCCCTTCTGGGCCAGGGCCTGTCTGGTGACTGCTGAAATACGTCCCAGTGAAGGAGGGAAGCGGTTGATGCCATCGCGAGCATGATGGGTTATATCAATGAAGACCGCTGGATACCGGGAATCCTCGCCCAGGAAGAATCTTTCCACTACCCGGAGGTCATGAGACTGCATTTTGTCGTTTACCGGATTCCCTTGCATGATGGCTTCCGGCGAGGAACGGTCCCCCATCTGGAGAAGATCATGAAGTAAGCCTGGAAGTTGCTGCTCCACGCCTGCTTCTCCATGCTGTACTTCAAGGAGTCAGCGTCACAGAGGCCCATTGTGAGCATCTCAGTGGTCAGGGCCATGAGCATAGAGATGCCGATCACCCGTCCCTTCAGGCCCCTGTCCTGGCGCAGGACGATGCTGATTATGGCGCGTATAATATCAGACCCTGATTTCCTGCGGTTTCCCCGCATCCAGCTCGAAGATGTGGTCAATGAGGATGATGGGCCGATTGTTGTATGGGACGATGAAGAAGGCCAAGCCCCGCTCTTGCTGTATGCTTCATCGTCCCGGAAGGTCCGATCTTCTCCCGGCCCGCGTACATCGGCGAGAACGGCATGGTTCATTCAATTATAGTCCCGGATGACAAGCTCTGATCCGTGCTGGATACTTGTCCTGCCTCAATCCGCCCTCCGGGGCCTCCATGGCCCTGGCAGAGTATCGAAGCCGGGATCTCCTGGCTCTCATGCGGGGTAAGGCCACGGATGCCGCTGTGCAGTGAGGTTATTACGAGATATTGAGGTGCTTGTTCGGTCAAGGCCTCATCGATGCCCTTGGGAGGGAACAAGGCCAGTGACTCGAACCAGCTACGACAAAGGAGGGGTCCTCATCCGCAACGTCTTCAATGGTTCCAGATCACCAGTCTCCGTAACGGCCGAAGTCCTCCGCAGCCCGTACCAAGGCCAGGATGCTCCCGGGAGGGCTCATGGGAGGTACTTCGCAACAGGTGCCCAGGATGAATCCATTAGGGCTGTCCCTGCCACCCAGGAGCTGCTTTTTGGCCTGCTCGTAGACGGCCATGGGGTTGGCGACAGTGAAGAGCTTGGTGTCCACGGAGGGCATGATGGTGGTCTTCTTTCCGAACATGTCCTTCATGGTCTCGGCCGGGAATGGCTCCTGCCCCTTGTACCCGATGTGCATGATGGTGAACGGCGCGAAGACGATGTTGTTGAACAGATGGATATCCTCGGCGTGGTTGCCGCAGAAGTGATAGAAGACCTGGGGCCCGGCACCGTGGAGGAAGGCCTGCTTCACCAGGTACTCCACGTTGTGCGGAGACAGTTGCTGGATGGTCTCCGGGGACATGATGTCGCTGTTGGCGAAGACCGCTCCGGTGCTAATCATGGCCAAGCCGTAGCGCTTGGCGATGGCGGTGGCGCCGTTGATGGCGGTGTCCACATAGGTCCGGACCAGTTTCTGGGCCAGATCCATTTCGGTTATGGTGAACATAAGGAACTGCTCCAGGCCACAGAGGGCGGCACCGGATCCGACGGGCTCGGGGCAGTAGGCCATGGGCACGCAGCGTTCCGGCATGTTTTTCTGGATGTAGTTGTAACCTTCCAGCAGGCGATTGTAGGTGTACCCCTTCTCGATCTCGGCGACATCCGGCACATGCAGCTTGTCCACGTCCTCCGGGTCCGTGACCACCACGTTGTCCGGGACCGGAGCCATGAACTCCATGGGTTTCATGACCAAGCCCAGCTCGGTGAGCCAGGGATGGGAGAAATAGTACTTGGTGACCGGCAAGAGGTCGTACAGCTCCTGGATGTAGGCCAGGCAGTGCGATCCTAGCTGCGGGTTCTCATAGAAGTCCCGGATGCGGTACCCGCAGGCCACGGTGGAGTGGGCCAGCATCATCGGGTCTACAGGCAGACGGTCGAACTCCCCTCTCATGAACTGCGAGCTGTAGCGCTTCTTCGAGACCTTGTGCCAATCCTCGTTCAAAGGAGGGAAGAGAGAGGGGACGTCCATGCCCCGACCATCGGTTCCTAGATTGAAAAAGGTATCTCAGTGGGTGAAACGTCTATATGCTAGAGCGGTGATGTGGGATTGGATACATCATCCAACCAGAGGGCCGACATGGAGTGGACCAAGGAGAAGGTCAGGGAGGAGTTGGAGAGAGGGTGGACGGGACCGAACGAGGAATGCCCCTATCACCCTTGTCATTACCATGGGCAGGACTGCACCTACTGCTTCTGTCCTTTCTACCCTTGTCAGGATCCGGAGCTGGGAGGCTTCGTGATCTCCAGCCGTACCGGGGAGCAGGTATGGAGTTGTGTGGACTGCCACCTCATGCACCGTGCCGACGCCTGTCGATACGTAGCGGAACGGGTGGATGGTCTCGGCATCCGCGACCCGGAGGACTTGAGGCTCCCGGTGTTGTTCCTGGAGGTTAAATCCCGGTTCCTGCGGTCAGGCAAGGCCTTGATGATCCTGGGGGCCACCTCCGGTGCCGGGAAGTCGCTCACCGTCACAGCCCTGTGCCGTATCATAGCCAACATGCGCCGATCGGTCACTCCTTTCAAATCACAGAATATGAGCCTGAACTCCTATGTGACCAAGGGGGGGCACGAGATATCACGTATAC
>JBFWLS010000164.1:0-3028 GCA_050251995.1 Candidatus Methanomethylophilaceae archaeon | reverse complement strand
TGACCTCGAACATCTTGCGGTTGCGGGCCTGTAGATAGATGTCATCGGTGACGCCATCGAATGACAGATAGATGGTGTTCAACCCGGCGTCCACAGCGTCCTTGAGGAGCTGGAAGTCATGGGCGAACGACAGGCCGTTGGTGGCCACCTGGATCTGGGCGAAGTCCAGCTCTTTGGCTTTGCGGATGACGTCCACGAAACGGGGGTAGATGGTGGGCTCGCCGCCGGAGAACTGCACCGCGGTGCATTTGATGGGCCTCTCGTTGCGGAGCATCTCCAGCATCTTCACGACGGTTTCGAAGTCCGGCTCGAAGACGTAGCCGGCGGCATTGGCGTTGGCGAAGCAGATGGGGCAGCGCATGTTGCAACGGTTCGTGAGGTCCACGTTGGCCAGGGCGGTGTTGGACAGCAGGTCCACCTCCATCCCGCCGATGTCAACGCTGACGTTCCGTCCGTCCTCGGTGCTGATGTCGCTAGGGTTGATAAGGCCGATGCCGTCGAAGGCGGATTCTTCTGCCTTCAAGTACAGCTCCGCATCCGACCAGTAGATATCACTGAAAGTGCCGTGTTCCGGGCAGGTCTTTTCCATGTAGACCGCGCCATCCTTCTCGAAAATGTCCCCGATGAGCAGCTTCTTGCACTCCGGGCAGATGGTCTTGGTCTGCTTGGGGAGTCCCTTCTTGATTGCATAGTCCCTAGCAGTCATCTTATGTCATCCCATTCACCCTTAATCATAGTGATAATTTAATACTTATGTAGTCGATAGAGCTACAGTTCATCGAAGAAGATTAGAAGGCGCATCTGATGAATCCAGACACCCTTATTGAACCCCAGGATACTTTGATAGCTTGGCTGAGGAATCTAGGACTTTCAGACTACGAAGCCCGGGCGTATATCGCTTTGGTCGGCCTGGAGGATGGAACCGCCGACCAGATCTCCAGGGTCTCCTCCGTTCCTCGGACCTCCATGTACAAGGTCATGGCCTCCTTGGAGAGGAAGGACCTGGTGGTGAGTCATCCCGGCAAGCCGCGCCGATACCGCTTGGTGGACCTGGGCGCGGTGGAGGAGCAGCTGGTCACAGACATCAAAGAAGGTTTCGATGCCCTGAGGAGGAGGAGGGGCAGCATGACGGACATGGGCACGCCACAGTTGGTCTACACCATCATGGGACCTAAGAGGGTCATGGCCAAGATTGGGGAGATGATCGACGATGCCATGGTAAGCATCTTCCTCTCCTCGCCGGACATGAGGGTACTGCGCTCAGAGCATGGCCAGCGTCTGTCCGAGGCGGTGAAGCGGGGGGTGCACGTGGTGGTTGTCATGGAGCCGTTCATGAAGTCGCCGGACTGCAGCGAATGCCATCGCCGCGAGGGTCTGTTCATAACCGACTTGGTTGTGGACAACGAGTACTCCTTGCTGGCAACCCCCGATTTCGAGATCTGCGGCTTCATCGAGGATCCTTTCATCACCCGCCATCTGGAGAGCATTTTGCGGAGCAGCATATCCTGACGTAGCCTACAGCTAGCTGAATGCCTTTTACTTCTGTTGGAGGTTTGGTGGTGGATGACCCCCGTGCCCCCTGTCCGACGCCCCCTCGACCAGCGGGGCCAGATGCCCTTCACCATGCTGGCGGTCCTCCTGGTGCTGCTGGGCGGGAGCTCCGCCACCATCATTGGCATGATCCAGGACAGCAGCGGTGCGACGGAGGAGGCGGGAGAGGACTTGGAGGCCATGCAGGAGGTCTTCACGGCCGTGCAGGGCCTGGTGGAGGACGGTGCGATGGACATCATGGCCGAACTCTCCTCACGCCATACGGACGACGATCTGGAACCGCTGCAGGATGCTTTCCAGCAGGCTATGCGGCAGTGGGTGGATCATTACTTCCCCCTCAGGGTGGGAGCCTTCCATGTCAGCATGTCCGAGGCTGATCTGGCGATCGACCTCCGGCACCTGAGCACCCTGGAGGACGGCGAGTATTCCGGGTCCCTGCCCATGTTCCCGATGGTGACCGGGAGCTACAAGGTGCGCGTGTCCTCGGACCGAGGGGGGATGGAGAGGTCCTTGGACATGGAGCGTTCCGGAATCTCTCCGTTGCCTTTCCTCATGGAGCGTATGCAGAATATGGCCCTGGACATGGAAGGTTCGCGCTCCCAGTTCGTGCAGCTGGTCAGCCAGCAGCTCAGCGCCTTGGCCCAGACCCGGGCTCTGCAGGGTTATGGGGTGGCCTCCATGAGTGGCCCCCGTGGCAGCCGCGCCCTGATAACCACCATCGACGTCCACCAGGCCACGGACAACGCCCTGGCTATACTGGAGGCAGCGAACTTCCGGGACGTGGACAGTGCCGACCCCTCCTTGCGTTCTATGGCCTCCAGTTCTGAAGTCGATCCGGCAACCCTCATGCTGCAGAGATCCTGGAACGGCAGCATGAACCTCTCATCGGTTCTGTCGCAGACACTGGCTTCCCTGGTGGACAGCCTTGTGCTGCAATGGTTAGACTATCTGCACGTGGTGGATTTGGCCAACCTGTACGAGGCCGTCAACGATGGAGTCAACGACTTCATAGACGATGTCATGTGCATGATTGGCGGACCGGAGTGCTCTCCTGCGGCGCGATATGTGAAGGAGATGATGGCCGCCGCCGGTCATACCGAATACGAGTACCGCTACCTCTACCAGACTGCCGGAAGCTTCATCGTACAGGTGCCGGCGATGCAGTCCCAGTTCGTCCATGTGCCCGGTTCTGAGACCATGACCCTCCCCGGCTGCACCCTGGCGCTGTCGTTGCCGATGGTGGACATCTTCCAGTGGCCAGGATGGGAGGGCTTCACGGCCGAGTACCGGCGGCAGACGGAGGAGCTGGTGCAGTACCTGCGTTCCTTCGTCTTCGGCGTCTGCGACTCCCTGGCCAGCTCCTACGGCCTGGGGTCCATTGATGTGGACTTGGACCCTTTCTCCGGTCGGAGCCTGGCCGAGACCCTGGTGCAGGAGCTGGGAAAGGCGCTTCTGGATGACCGGGAATGGATGAGAT
>JBFWLS010000163.1:0-3039 GCA_050251995.1 Candidatus Methanomethylophilaceae archaeon | reverse complement strand
TTGTTCAACAACGACAAGGTGAAGAAGTGCCGTCTCACGGACTTCATGTGAAATAGGCAACGCTGGGACGATTCAAAATGGGAAAGTGAAGTGGTTTGCCTTCGTTCAGGCGTCCGGGAGATCTTCGCAGAACTTCGCGAACCGCCCCTCCAGGTCCTTCAGGGCGTAGTCCAGGGTCTGCGCCGCCGTCAGGGAGCCGTCCGTCTCCATGGTGAAGATGAACTGGGTGTCGTCCTCGCTCATAGAGATGGCGTTCATGTCGCAGAACTTCAGACAGGAGCCGCAGAGGTTGCACTGCAGGGGGTTACTGGCCACGGCCACGTCCCCATCCATGGTGAACACCTTGCAGGGACAGAGGTCCAGGCATTTGCCACCGCTATCGCAGCGTTGCGCGTCCACGCTTATGATGGGCATGTACTTGTAGCCCACCCCATGGGTGACCTGCCATTTCACGTGATGCTTAGCCGTCCCCATGCGGGCTATGGCATAGACCAGGACCGCCTGCCCGTCACCGAGCTCGATGATGGGTATGAGGTCGTCCTTGACCTTAAGTTCCTCGCTGCCCAGGGGCATGAGGTCGCCGGAGTACACCGTGCAGGGGCCGATCTTGTTCAGCGAGTACATGATGGTGCAGTTGGGGCAGCCCTCGCCGTCGCAGACACAGTCCTCTTGGAATACGAAGAGGCTGTGGTCGGTAGGCACCGGTACCAGTCCCAGCCTGTGGGAGACGATCTCATCGAAGAGTGGAGTTATGCTCTCATACTCCCGCCCATCCACCATGATGGGGCCCAGGTGGAACTCGACGTTGTCGATGGCCATCTTGGGCACATCCGATATCAGGACCCTCCTCAAGGCGTTGGCCAGACCGGGGGTGCCGTCCTTCAGGACGAAGCTGGCCTCGGTGTCGCTCATTTCAACGATCTCGATCTGCATCATGGGATAAACCTCCCTATACCCTGCGTCCCCTTCTACCGCCTTTCTTCTTTGTCCCATCGTGGGGTATGGGTGTGACATCCTCTATGCGCCCGATGCGCATGCCGGCACGGGCCAGGGCGCGGATGGCGGCCTGGGCTCCGGGACCGGGAGAGCTGGACTTGTTTCCTCCGGGTGCGCGAACCTTCACATGCAGACCAGTGATACCTTTCTCCCGGGCGATGTCCGCCACCCTCTCCGCCGCTCTCTGGGCAGCGTAAGGGGAGGACTCGTCCTTGGCCTGCTTGACGACCATGCCGCCGGTGGCCTTGGTGATGGTCTCGGCGCCGGTGATGTCAGTCAGGGTGATGAGGATGTTGTTGTAGCTCGCATAGATGTTGGCTATGCCCCATTTCATGTTGTTGGACAAGTTCAGGCCTCCTTAGGGGTCTCGGTTCGTCGTCCGCCACGGCGGTCGCCGCCGCGGCCGCGGGGCTGGTTGACCGGCGGCACATAGGGCTTACGAGGGGTTACGTTGCGCATAGGGTGCATGTCGTCGTTGAAGGAGGACCTAGGGTTGTACTCTATGCTGGATTCCTCCCCTCTCTTCACGATGTATCCGGGGACGGTCATGCGGTGGCCGTCCAGATAGATATGGCCGTGGGTGATCATCTGACGGGCCTGACCGACGGATATGGCCAGTCCCTTCTCCTTCACCAAGGTCTGCAGCCTTCTCCCCAGGATCTTGGCCTCCGTGAGGATGAGAACGTCATCCAAGGTGGAGCCCTCCATGGGCAGCAGGCCCATGTTTGCGCACTTGGCCAGCAGGGCATCGGCCTCGCGCTGCGCCTGCTCCTCTCCGAAGCGGAGACTGGCCTGCAGCTCACGGGACTGTCGACGGAAGTTCCTCAGGATGGTCTGGGCCTTCCACAGCTCGGTCTTGCTCTTCAGGCCGAACTCCTTGGCGATGATGTTCTCGGCCTTTATCCTCTCCCCCTGCCAGGGATGAGAGGGGGTGTCGTATGAACGGCGTGGTTTCTTTGGGTCACCCATTCAAATCACGCTCCCCTTCTGCGGCTGACACCCATGGTCAATCCCTTGCGGCCGTTGGAACGGGTCCTCTGTCCGCGCACCTTGTGACGGGCCTCGTGGCGCACACCACGGTAACAGCGGATCATCTTCATGCGGTTGACGTCGTCCTTGACCATGAGCTCGATGTCCTGCCCGATTAGGTGCAGGTCGTTTCCGGTCTCGTAGTCGGACTGGCGGTTTAGGGCCCAGGTGGGTACCAGGTCCGCATAGCCGGAGACCAACTGCTCCAGCTGCTTGACCTTGTCCTCCGGCAGGTCGCCCATCTTCATGGCAGGGTCGACATCGGCCTTCTTGACGATGATCTCCGACACCCTCTTGCCTACGCCTTTGATACTCTGGATACCTACGGCCACTCTCTTTTGACCATCGATATCGGTGTTGACGATACGGACAATGAAGTTGAAATCCTCATTTGTCTCCGTTGGCTTCTTCTCTTTAGCCATTGATTGTCCTCCTAGTAATCTTCAATATCTACGCTGGGTTGGTCTCCTATCAGGATACCGTATTTAAGCGTTTCTGCACCAAAACAAGTCGCTTTGAGAGAGAGACCGGCTGCAGATGTGCTTGCCTTTCATCCACCGCATGTGGATCGTCGGGTTTCATATCGGGGATGCTCGACTTGTTCTTAAAGCTTTCTCAGATCCCGGGCCGGGCTGTATTCGTTCATGGCGGCATGGGAGATGGATGGTGCGAGAGACCGGATTCGAACCGGCGAACCTCTGCAGGAACAGATCTTGAGTCTGTCGCCTTTGACCAGGCTTGGCTACTCTCGCTTGACAGTGGGTAACATGAGGGTATAATTAAAAGTTTACTAGCGGTCTGGGTGGAACCGGCTAGCCCAGCGTCAATATCTCCGCTTTCTTCCCCCGTATGAGGACGGTGTGCTCGGACTGTGTTACGCATCCCCGCTTCACCTCCACCAGGGTGGCGTAGCTGGAGACCAGGCCATGGCGCACCAGCTTGTTGATCTTCATCTCTGACTTGGCATCGAAGCGGCTGCACCAGCGGCCACAGAATGGCAGGGTCTGGAACTCC
>JBFWLS010000162.1:0-3039 GCA_050251995.1 Candidatus Methanomethylophilaceae archaeon | reverse complement strand
CCCTCTGTTGGTATACTTCTTGGTGATGTTCGTCCTTTCCTTCGCGGTCTCCTGGAAGCTGGACCTAGATTATCCCCATGCCGTGTCCCAGTCCTTCACCGCTGCCAGCAACAATTTCGAGTTGGCGATTGCGGTGGCCATTGGGGTGTTCGGGATCGGTTCCGGTGTGGCGTTCGCCGCTGTGGTGGGTCCGCTCATAGAGGTCCCTGTCATGATAGCCTTGGTCAACCTAGCGTTCTGGTTCCGTAAGCGTTTCTATGGGCCAGATGACAAGCCGCTCAGAACATGAGGAACATGGACGATGGCATTTCAATCTTTGTTCCGTCCAGGCACTGGAACCATCAATACGGATGAAAAGCAATATCCAAAAGGATTAAGGGGTTTGGTTTTCCGCAGTACGATTAGTACCGGCGGGTGTTGGTCCGCGGGGGGGCGTGCTTCCGGTAGCAATCCCGGCAATACACAGGCCTTCCCTCGGTGGGCTTGAAGGGCACTTCGCACTCGACACCGCAGTCAGAGCAGACGGTCTTGGTCATCTCTCTGGGCGGCATGTCCCTGTCTCTGTTCTCTCTATATCCTCTGTTCTCGTAGGCCATTATTTTTCCCTCTATTCATTTCGAGTCTTTCACAATTCTATTACGATGCCTTAATCTTAGACGGACAAGGATGCATAATTATTGTCGAATGCCTCTGAAAGGAAGATAAATCGTCATAGTAGTTAAATGCATCTGTCCCAAACGAAACTGGAAGATGTCTTGGCTCCCTTTAGGATCAGTCTAGGGGCGTTCGCACGAAGATTTCCTCCTGGATGTGGTTGATGTGCTTGCCTATACTATTTATTTGACCGCAATGCATAATGTCACCAAGAAAGGTG
Organism: Candidatus Methanomethylophilaceae archaeon; assembly: GCA_050251995.1. GTDB lineage: Archaea > Thermoplasmatota > Thermoplasmata > Methanomassiliicoccales > Methanomethylophilaceae > JAQUUA01. The sequence continues at coordinate 2,165 of JBFWLS010000162.1, read as the reverse complement.
GGGACACCGACACGCATCGGGATTTCCTATCAATCTGACGGGTGATGGATTGGAAGGTCATGGAAGGCCGGATCCAGGTGAAGGTTCATACCCCAAGCCCAGCAGGCTCTATCAGGCCCTGGCGAAGGCCTCCAGCTATAAATTGCAGGGCTGGCAGAAGAGGACGTTGGTGGTGAGCACGTCCGCGATGGTGATCGCGGTCTCAGCCCTGGCTATGAATAGTGGTATCAACGATGTATTCCCCCATCTGTTCTATATACCCATAATCCTCACCGCCTACTGGTTCCCTCGACTGGGGGTTTTCTTCTCCGCCCTCATGGGTTTGTCCTATGTGACGGAGTTCCATTTCTTCAGCTCTTACTTGCAGGCCGTGCCATCATCGGAGTTGACGAAGGTGCTCAGCCGTTCGCTGATCTTCATCTTGGTGGGCTCCGTGATGACCTTGCTGCGCTGGGAAGGGTTCATGTTGAACGAGATCATACAAGACTGTCGCAAGTTCGTTTTCCTGGGAGATCGTCAACGGGGGGTGTTTTACTTCTCGCCCTCGGTCTTCGGTACTTTAGACACGGAAACGGTGCGGAGGATGCAGAGCCACGGGGTGGCATCCATCCTTTCCCAGGACGATCGTGAGGAGTTCCTTCGAATGAGAGAGGATGTTATGCAAGGCCAGGAGGCGCTGGGCGAGATGCGCTTTCCCGGCCAAGACGGCAGGGAACTCCTCATGTCCATCCGACTCAGCCCTCGCTGTCGTCAGGGCCGGGTCACAGGTTACAAGGCCATGGTGGAGGACATCACCCAATCCAAGGAATACGAGAGGCGCATCAAGGCTGCGTTGGACGAGAAGACGGTGATCTTGGCGGAATTACATCATCGGGTACGTAACAATCTAGCCATCGTAGACAGCTTAATCAACATGCAATTGATGAATGCAGAGAACCCCGAGGTTAAAGCCTGCCTGCAGGATATGGAGAGCCGTATATCGGCGATATCCGAGGTGCACAGCTCCATCTTCCAGGAGGAGAATGTGGTGGACATCGATCTCCGTTCCCACTTTTATAATCTTTTCCGGAACAACCAGGAGAGATACGAACCGACTGGCGAGTTCTCCTTGGACATGGATCTGGAGGACTTGCCCATGAGTTTCGAGCTCATAATGGACCTCAGCCTGGTGATCAACGAGCTGTTTTCCAATTCTTTCAAGCACGCGTTCCAGGGGCAGGGTAGGGCATCACTCTCCCTCAGCATTGAGGATGGTGAAGTGGTGTTGCTCTACAGTGATGATGGCCCGGGATTGAAAGATGGGACGGACCTGGATGCACAAAAGACATTCGGGCTGAAGTTCATAAGCCGCATGGTGACCGGTAAGATGAGGGGTCGCCTGCGACCACAGTACGAGCCGGGCGGCTCCTGGGAGATACATATACCCATGTCATCTGAAACAGTCCCTCATCGTGTGGGTGTGCCGCAGTAGGGGCAGGAGACGTAGTTGCTCTTCAGCTCCCGGCCGCAGGTGGTGCACTTGTAGGCGATGTCCCCGAAGTAGACGTAGGCCGGCCGCAAAGGCTCCTTGACGTACTTGATGCGGGAAGGCTCGAACGTCATGGGCTCCTTCTTGTACCAGACCGTAATGGCCCGCAGGAGGTTGCTGGAACCGAGCAGGAGCAAGGGCACGGCCATGCCGAGGAGTATGAAGTTGGACTCGTTGCTGAAGAAGCCCCCGAAGGACAGGGCCGTCAGGAAGGCCGCCAGCAACAAGGCCGCCACACCCCACTGCACCTGGAACTTGATGGAATAGAAGACCCCCATTCGTTCTATCTGTCTCAGAGTCAGCATTTGGTCACGGTCCGAGATGAGCCTTGGTCAGGCGTCCCAGCCCGACATGAGCGGGTAAGGCTATACCTTTTTAAATAGATTATCTAGAATAATCACAGGCCGCAAGCACGCTGAAGAAAGGTACTGGAAGGGCCTGGGACATCCGGATGAAAGAACAAATACTCCTGGCAAGATATGCATACGATGTGTCTGCGTCGGTTGCTTATCATCATAACGATTCTGCTGGTCTTATCGGTGTCCGCAACTTCCAGCTCCGCCTCCAGCAGCTACACCGTGGACACCTACATCAATCCTGGAAGCACTCACATGGAAGGGTTCAATCTCGCGGCCGG
>JBFWLS010000161.1:0-3043 GCA_050251995.1 Candidatus Methanomethylophilaceae archaeon | reverse complement strand
CCTTGCGCACATGCACCGGCCGGTGGGCGCCACAGGCATCGCATTCCAGCACCAGGATGCGCCCCTCCTTGGTCATACGAGTGTCCGGCAGCTTGCACTCGGAGCATATGACGAAGGTCTCGGTGTAATTGGAGATGCGGTCGTTTACCTGGTTCACGTTCAGTTTGGCCTTCAGGACGGCACGGCGGCCCTCCAGGCTACCGGGTGCTCCCAGCTCGCGTAGGAGGAACTGCAGCAGGTGCTGAGGGTCCCTACGCAGGGCATCGGTAATGTCCAGGAAATTACGGATGACGGTGATCTTCCCTTCCTGCAGGATGTCGGGCTCGGGTATGGAAAAACGTTCATGCTTCTCGATCTTCTCGGGAAGGCTCTCTTTGGCTCTGTCCAACAGAGCCAGGTAATCTTCGTCTGCCATGGTATCATCCTCGCTATGATACTACCTCATATAAAGATTACTTAAGGGTTTCGTGCCTCTCAAGCATCGCCTTCCTTGTAGCGCAGGGCGGCCTGCACCAGACCCAGATGTATCGGGGTGGGGTGGGAAGGGCGGGACTTGAACTCCGGATGGAACTGGGAGGCCAGGAAGTATGGGTGACCCTCGAGCTCCCCTATCTCCATGCGATGCAGGTCCTCGGAGCGCCCGGAGAACTTCCAGCCGACCCCTTCCAAAGCATCGATGAATTCCGGATTGACCTCATATCGATGCCGGTGCCTCTCATGTGCCACCGGGCTCCCATAGAGCGCACGGGCACGGGTACCCTCGGTGATGATGACCTTCTGGCTACCCAGGCGCATGGTCCCGCCCATATTACTGGAACCTTTCTGCTCCGGCATGATGTCGATGACGGGATGGGGTGTGTGGGCATCGAACTCCGTACTGTTGGCATCCTTGAGTCCCAGAAGGTTGCGGGCGATCTCGATGGTGGCCACCTGGAACCCCAGACAGACCCCGCTGTAGGGGATACCGTTCTCCCGGGCATAGGTGGTGGCGACTATCTTGCCTTCCACGCCCCGGACCCCAAAACCACCCGGGATTATCACCCCGTGCACGTCTCCCAGCAGGGATGCCGCGGTCTGCGGGGTGATGTCATCGCTGTCGATGAAACGGACCTGGACCTTGCAGTCTTCCTTGGCCCCGGCATGGGTGAAGGCCTCCAGATGGCTGAGGTAGGAATCGGCCAGATGCGTGTACTTGCCTACCAGGGCGATGGTGACCTCGTGGCTATGGTTGACAACCCGTGACAGGAACTCGTTCCAGTCCTTGAGGTCTAACTTCTTGGCTAGGTGCGTGAGGCGCATGCGTTTGATGATGTATTCCGCCACCCCCTGCTCCTCCAGGGTGATAGGGACCTGATAGATGGACTTGGCGTCCGGGGCGGATATGACCGCCTCGGGCGGCACATCGCAGAACAGGGAAATCTTCTTCCGGATTCCATCCTCCAGAGGTACCGGCGAACGGCCCACGATGATGTCAGGTTTGATGCCTATGCTCATGAGCTCCTTCACGGAGTGCTGCGTGGGCTTCGTCTTCTGCTCCCCCACGGAGCCCAGTATGGGCACCAGGGTGGTATGTACGAAGGTGCAGTTCTCCTCCCTGCCCACATCCATACCCAGCTGCCGTACGGCCTCTAGGAAGGGCATGGACTCGATGTCCCCCACCGTGCCTCCCAACTCTATGATTATGACATCGGCGCCAGCGGAGCGGGTGACGCGGGTGATGACCTCCTTGATCTCATTGGTGATGTGGGGGATGATCTGCACAGTCTTTCCCAAATAATCGCCGCGGCGCTCCTTCTCTATGACCGAGGCGTAGACCTTGCCTGTGGTTATGTTATGGTCTCGGGTGAGCTTGGCATCCATGAAGCGCTCATAGTTGCCCAGGTCAAGGTCCACCTCCGCCCCGTCATCCAGGACGTATACCTCGCCGTGCTCGAAGGGGTTCATGGTACCCGCATCCAGATTGAGATATGGGTCAATCTTTATGGCAGAGACGTTCAGCCCCCTGGCCTTGAGCAACCTACCTATGGAAGAAGCCGTTATCCCTTTGCCAAGTCCTGACAACACTCCGCCTGTCACAAATATAAATTTCATCTGGAACCAACGGAATTGCCTATTATCTTATCCAATAATAACATTGTTGTCACCGACCCAGCCGGGGTGGAAGCAATATATAGTGCCTTGCACAATAATGCCATGGTGTCTACATGGTTTTCGGGAAAAAGAAGAACGAGGAGAAATTCATCTATGACCTGGACGCACACAGTGACAAGCCGGTTTACCTCAGTCGGGAGTCGGAAACATCGTCAGGTAAAGACAGTATTTCTGAGCTTCCAGACCATCTGCTGATCGCAGAGCTGGAGTTCCGCGGATACACCGTCGGCAAGAAGTAGTCTTTTTATCAAACCCTTTTGTTCAGATGTATCGACCACAAGCTGTTATCGATTCAAGTTAAGAAAAATATAGAAGATGACGTCTGATGCTACCATTGGTGCTTGGTTAAAATGCCTAAGGAATCGGGGAAGATCACAAGACCTTCCTTGCATCTTTAAGTGTGTTTTTTGAGGGGTGGGTGTGAACCCACCCCTACGTAGGAGGTGATCCATCTGCAGGTTCCCCTACAGATACCTTGTTACGACTTAACCCTCCTTGCTAAATCTCAGTTCGACCGCCACAATTAGAAGCAGCCTCACTGAAACCCAACTCGGGTGGTTTGACGGGCGGTGTGTGCAAGGAGCAGGGGCATATTCACCGCGGATTGGTGATCCGCGATTACTACGGAATCCAGCTTCACGAGGGTGAGTTACAACCCTCGATCCGAACTACGGACGGGTTTCGAGATTGCCTTCACCTTTCGGTGTCGGAGCTCATTGTCCCGCCCTTTGTAGCGCGCGTGTAGCCCAGGAGATTCGGGGCATACTGACCTACCGTTGACCTCTCCTTCCTCTGACTTAGCGCCAGCGGTCCTGCTAGTGTGCTCGACCCCCGGAGGGATCGGTGGCTACTAGTAGTGAGGGTCTCGTTCGTTATCTCACTTAAGAGAACG
>JBFWLS010000160.1:0-3048 GCA_050251995.1 Candidatus Methanomethylophilaceae archaeon | reverse complement strand
GGCGGCATCTGGGGCCCGTTCTGCCTGGAGACCATCGTCACCGACAAGCTGGAGTTCAAGGTATTCGAGATATCCACCCGCATCGTGGCCGGTACCAACCCTTTCATCTCTGGCTCCCCCTACGCCGACCTCATCTATCCCGGACTCAGCACCGGCGGCCGCATGGCCAATGAGATAAAGGATGCTGCCCGGGAGAACATCCTGGAGCAGATATTGACCTGAAGGCCTGGCGGTTGAGTTTCGCATGTCTCCTTCACCGTTGCGATGGTCTGAGACGATCTTCAATCGAGATTATCTCGGCCTCCATTATGGTGGTTGCGCAAAGGACTTTCAAAGAAAACTGTGAAAAGAAGGGAGCATTGCGTTCACACCCTCTTCTGTCGGTTAAAATTCCCTCTCTCTTTTCGGCTCGAAGCCTGAACGCCGCCACCGTTCCGATGACCATGACGATGAACGCCATTCTTCTTGTCCATACAAAACCATCGGGGGTGTAGGCCGTGATGGTGGTGGCCGGTGGAATCAGCACTTCTATTGCGGACCCTGACAAAATAGAGGCTCCCAACACTGGCCCGATGGAACCTCCGACGACTCGGAAGAGGGTGTTCATGCCCGAGGCGATACCGAAATCCTTCGGCGCGTTGATCTCTACCACTACTTCGATGACCGATACCATCACCAATGCATTGCCGATACTGGAACGGTACGCCGATTATAATGTCAAGGATGGTCCCGTGAGCCAGCATCATGTACAATAATCCAAGAAGACGATGCCCATGCCCGTGGAAAGTTGCTGACTGGACCCATGGCAGGTACCATTTTCCTGCCAGGGTTCCAACAGTAATGCCCACGACTGCCACCGGCAGCACGGTCAAAACAATCTGAAGAGCACTGCTACCGCGAAACATCCTAGGTTCTCAGGCGTGGAGAGGGAGTATGGGGGGTTTTGGAATGGCAATAACATGGCGCTTCCGAAAACGGATGAAGTCAAACTGCCCCCTTTCCACATGCTGGATCGTGGGCTCAGTTCGATGAAGGGTCTGGTGCCCTTCTCTCCACCTTTATGGATGCAAACAACGACAAAACTGCATTAATCGATAAGGCGATGACTATCCAATCTCCTGTGTCTTGAGATTCCCAGAGGGTCAACGCCAAGAGCAAGCCATGGTTCTAGTAATAAGAGGCAACGCTCCGGACACATCCAGCTTTCGTCTCTTTCCTATCAAACCACCGTCCTGGATGTGGTAGACGTAGAAGGAATCATTACTATGAGCGGCGGGTCATGATGTAGCGGTATGGCAGCCGAACAATGAAACGATCCATTCACTGCCCGACGGGCCGATGCCCTGGACGACGCGGAACAACAGTAGCTTTTCAAAGGTATGCTGAGAGGACAGCCAATCAAGCCAAGGGCGTAGATGCTCATGGTGATGATAAGGATCTTCTTGCGCCCATGCATGTCATCTAATTATCCCATAGGGGATTGAGGACCGGGCCTAAGAGATCGATGGAGAACAACCAAGGTATTCTTTTATCCCATGCCGGGGACTGCATAGAGATTAGAGGAAGAGCTGGAACCAGCATCATCTCCACGAACATGGTAACCATCGCGGTAAACGTCAGAAGAACCAGGGCCAGCTGGTAACGGTATGTTCCTCATTTCATAGGGCGCTGCATGCGCTCCTCTGTTTTGGTCGTGAATGCAACAGTAAACCGATGACAAATAACCATCTGGGATAAAAGAAGAAGGGATGGAAAGGAGAAAGAGTTTTGGGTTTCGTTCAGTAGCCGCGGCTCTGTAGCCGGTCCTCGGTGGGTATGCTGTCGGCGGAGATGCCACGCATGGCGTCGCCCAGTCCTCTGGAGACCTCGGCGATGACGCGAGGGTCGTCATAGTTGCTGACGGCCTCCACGATGGCTTTGGCCCGCACGGCTGGGTTGGACGACTTGAAGATTCCGGAACCGACGAAGACCCCGTCGCAGCCCATCTGCATCATCATGGCCGCATCCGCGGGGGTGGCGATGCCACCGGCGGCGAAGTTGATGACCGGCAACCTCTGCAACTTGGATACTTCCAGGACCAGCTCGTAAGGGGCCTCGATGTCCCGGGCGTACATCATGATCTCTTGCTTGTCCAAGCCCTTCAGGGAACGAACGGCCTCGCTGATGGCACGGTGGTGGCGGACGGCTTCTATTACGTCGCCGGTACCCGCCTCGCCCTTGGTGCGGATCATGGTCGCGCCCTCGTTGATCCTTCTCAGAGCCTCGCCCAGGTCACGGGCGCCACAGACGAAGGGGATGGTGAACCTGCTCTTGTCCACATGGTAGAAGGGGTCGGCAGGGGTGAGGACCTCGGACTCATCTATCATGTCCACGCCCAAGGTCTCCAGGACCTGGGCCTCCACGAAATGACCGATGCGGCATTTGGCCATCACTGGGATGGTGACCGTGTCCATGATCTCCATGATCATCTTGGGATCCGACATGCGTGCCACTCCGCCTTGGGCACGGATGTCGGCAGGGACCCTCTCCAGTGCCATTACGGCCACGGCACCCGCCTCTTCTGCGATGGCCGCCTGCTCGGCATTGGTGACGTCCATGACGACGCCTCCTTGCTGCATCCTGGCAAATCCCCTCTTGATGAGATCCGTGCCGTGACGAAGCTTTGACATGTCTAGTTGGAATGCCATATTATTCACCTATGCTTTGAGTTATCGAAGTCGTTTATTTAACCCTTTGCAACAGTTATGTACATGATTGTACATTATAGTGCATTGATATCAACCATGGAGGCCCTACCGAATCTCAACAGGATCGGCCATGGAATCGAGCTGCAGGAGGGCCAGAAAACGCTGTGAGAGTATTCGGATGCGCTATCGGCCACTTAATCCGATGATAAAGTATGTATATATGTGCATATATGCACACGTCATGCAAGAGGAGCAAGCGAGTTTCTTCAAGGCCTTGGGGGATCCCACCCGCCTGAGCATTATAGGCCATCTTCTGATGAACGAACATTGTGCCTGCAATTTTCAAGGTATGAAACAGAAG
>JBFWLS010000159.1:0-3151 GCA_050251995.1 Candidatus Methanomethylophilaceae archaeon | reverse complement strand
GTGACGAAGGTACGATAGGAGTCCCACTCCTCGTTCTTGATATGCACGTAGTGGGAGAACACGTGCGGTCCCAGCACCTCCTTCATGAAATCACTCTCCTCGGTGATGGCCACGGCATGCCCCAGGTCGCCGGGCAGGCTGTCGATTCCTTCCGCGGAGCGTTGCTGCGGGGTCATGGCGAAGATGTTCTTCTCCATGGGCTCCGGGGGCAGGATGTCCTCCTGGATGCCCTTCAAGCCGGCCATCAGCATGCATGAGAAGGACAGATATGGGTTACCAGCAGGGTCGGGGCAGCGCAGTTCCATACGGGTGCCGGCCCCACGGGCGGCAGGCACACGGATGAGAGCGGAGCGGTTGCGGTTGGCCCAAGCCACGTAGCACGGGGCCTCGTACCCTGGGACTAGGCGCTTGTAGGAGTTCACAGTGGAGTTGAGCACGGAGGACATGTCCTTGGCGAAACGCATGGTTCCACCGATGTAACATAGGCAATCCTTGCTCAGACCGAAGCGGGCCTCGGGGTCGTAGAACGCGTTCTTCCCGTTCTTGTCCGTCAAGGACTGGTGCACGTGCATGCCGGTTCCATTCTGACCATATATAGGCTTGGGCATGAAGGTGGCGTGCAGGCCGTGCTTCCTGGCAATGGTCTTGATGCCGTAGCGCAGGGTCATTATGCGGTCGGCAACGGTGAGGGCGTCTGCGTAGCGCATGTCCACCTCGTGCTGCCCTTCCGCCACCTCATGATGCGCCGCTTCCACGTTGTAGCCCAAGGCGTCGAAGTACATCACGATCTCCTTGCGCACGATGTCGCCCTGGTCCTGAGGGATAAGGTCGAAATATCCGTAGCGGTCGTTGGGTACCACCACAGGGTTGCCGTCATCGTCCATACGGAAGAGGAAGAACTCGAACTCCGGACCGACGTTGTAGCCGTAGCCCATCTCCTCCGCCTTGGCGATGGCCTTCTCCAGGACGTAGCGGGGGTCGCCCTCGAAGCGGTTGCCGTGGTGGTCGTAGATCTTGCACATGAAGCGCGCGGTCTTATACGGTGTCTCGCTGGTCCAGGGGTATATCTGGAAAGAATCCAGGATAGGCATGGCCCTCATGTCGGACTCGTCGATGGTGGCATAACCCAAGATAGAAGAACCGTCCATGAACACCCCGTCGTCTATGGCCCTCTCCGCCGAGGTGGCAGGTATGGAGACGGTCTTTATCACACCGAGGATGTCACAGAACTGCATCTCGATGAACTTCACCTTCTCCTTCTTGATGGTGGAGAGGATGTTTTCCTTGGTCGTATGCTCGGACAATGGGCTCATTGAATAGATGAAATAACAAATCACTAATAAACCTTTTGCTAAAACTACAATTGTAAATAAAATACAGTTATCATTAGACAAATGTATAATTATTATGTGATTTCTGATTACAAGAGCTTATGATATATAATAAAAACAAATGATTTTCCCCATCGTTAGACATATGTATCTGAAATCAGGGGCCGGATTGACGGATTCCATCGATTATGCCTTCTAGAATCTCCTTTGCGCAATCGCAGCGGGATGAGCCCCCTTGGGCGAAGCATTTCTTCCCCCCTCCCCTCCCTCCCAGCGGGGACAGGGCCCCTTGCAGGAGCTGACGGCAGTCTAGATGGGAGCCGTCCGGTGCCGAAACCACCACGGATATGCCATCGTCCACGGAGACCAGGACCGCCACCTCCCCTTTGGAGCGGATGGATTCTGCAGCTTCGGAGAGGTCGGAGCGCTCGGCCATGGGCAGAATGGCCGCACGTACCTTGACACCGTCTACGTCCTGCACCGGCAAGGCGTCCAGCGTCTCACGCACGTAGTGCCTGAGGGCACGTCGCTGCCCCTCCGACCTCTCCTTGGTGTTGCGGGCGGCTCTAGGCAGGTCCCCAGGACGGCTGCCCAGGATGTCTGCTGCCCGGAGAGCGGTGTTCGCTAGCCCCAGAGCAGTGTCCTTGGCCTTCTCCCCCACCAGGAATTCGATGGCCACCTCCCCTTTCCCAGCGGAGACCAGTCGTATGGGCAGGAATGCTTCGATCTCACCGGTCTCCATGACATGGATGCCGGTGCATGCAACCCGGTCGTCCCCCACCTCGACCACGGATATCTCCTCCCCCTCCACGCGATCCAGTTTCACCCTGACCTCGGCGATGTCAGGATCGTCCCGATGCATGGATGAGCGCAGCACGCTCAGGTTGTCCCGCACCGCCTGGTTGACCTCGTCCTGCACCAGCAGTAGCAGCTCCCAATCCAGCTCCCCTCGGACGATGAGCTGCTTCTGATCCGGCTCCAAGGATATCTTCACCAGCTCCAGCTCCGGCCTCTGCCTCTGGAGGGCGCTGAACAGCATATGCTCCGCGGTGTGGGCCTGCATCAGCTCGAAACGGCGATCCCAATCCACGGTGCACCATACCCTCATACCAGGCTGAAGCCCGTGCCCGGGCAGCAGATGGCGGATGTCATCCCCGTGGACCTCCAGGTCCTGCAACTCCAGACCGTTGATGCTTCCTCCGTCCTTACCCTGCCCGCCACCGCCAGGATAGAAGGCACTGGAATCCAGGACCAGCCAATCCCCCTCTGTGGATTCCACCGTGGCCTCGAACTCGAACATGTAAGGGTCCCGCTTGTAAAGTTTCACCGTCATCTCTAACACTTCCCTTCGTTGTTCCTCAAACTCGACAAGGTTATTAATATCTAACAATGATACGAGTGGCACTCCCTGGCGGGTATTCGATTCCGGGGGGGAGAAACGGTGTGGACGATGGCTGGCATACAGGAATTAGACGAGCTGGACAAGCGCATCATCGAGATGCTGTGCACCTCCAGCCAGGGCTCGTTCCGACAGATTGCCAAGAAGCTCGGGGTTCACCCCACCACCCTCATCCAGCGGGTCAAGGCCTTGGAGTCCAAGGGGATCATCAACGGCTACCGGGCGAACGTGGACTACATGCGCCTGGGCTATGAGTTCATGGCCATGGTGCACATCTACGTGGATGGGGACATGATTCAGGTGGAGGGCGACATCATGGACATAGACCAGGTGGTATCCGTCTTCGATGTCACCGGTGACTTCGACGGCCTCGCCGGGGTGGCCTGCCGTGACCGGGAGGAGTTCTCCCACGGAGTGAAGA
>JBFWLS010000158.1:0-3156 GCA_050251995.1 Candidatus Methanomethylophilaceae archaeon | reverse complement strand
CAGTTGACCGCGGCATGGGCCACCTGAGCGGCGGTCTTCCCCTTGGAGAGTTTGAGGTCGCTGCGCACGGCGATGACCATCTTGTATTCGAACGGGCTCATTCATCTGGAAATGGAAGGGAAGATTAAATAACTGTCATATGACGTGGCTGCGGAACGGTTTTGTAGATACCGGATGATTCACACTGCATGACTATCATCGTGGAGTATCGGAACAAAGGCAGACCAGACCAAGTCTTCGCCCTCAACCGTCGCGACGTGGCTGGACTGTCCAAGGACCTCAAGGCCCTAGTAGACCAGGTGCGCTCCGTGGGCATCGACATGGAGTACAAGGAGACCATGGTCGGGGATGACGAGCCTAATGGCCTCCTCATCGGAGGACGGAGGGTGGAGGATATCTTGGATGGCCTAAACATAGTGCGGGAAGGCGGGTGCTCCACCTGCAGCGCCAACTGCAGCGAGCCCACCTGCGAGACCTCCAAAGAGGAGAGGGATGAGCTGGATTGGAACCGCAAGGTCCTGGAGGACATCCCCGAGGTCCTGTTGAAGAATGCTATCTCGAAGGTCATATCAGAGTCCCGCTGAGCCCTCTAAGACACCATTTAAATACCGAACTGCTTTGCCAGAATGATGTTTGAGATACTGAGGCGGGACGGCATGGCCAGGATCGGCGTCCTGGAAACGAGAAACGGGATGCTGGAGACGCCAGCCCTTCTGCCGGTCATCAATCCCAAACTGAACACCGTCACCCCCCAGGAGCTGTACCATGAGTTCGGGTTCCGGGGCCTGATCACCAACTCCTACATCATACGCAACAACGATGATCTCCGACAACGTGCCCAGACAGAAGGTCTGCACAAGATGCTGGAGTTCCCTGGGATCATAATGACTGACTCCGGCACCTTCCAATCACACATGTATGGAGAGGTGGAGGTAAGCAACGAGGAGATCATCGAGTTCCAGAAGAGCATCGGCACGGACATCGGAACTGTTCTAGACATCTTCGCTGAGCCCTATTGGACCCGGGAGCAGACGGAGTCCTCCGTGCACACCACCCTGGAACGAACACAACAGGCAGCGGACATGAAAGGAGAGATGATGCTCGCTGGTGTCGTCCAAGGCTCGCTTTACAGCGACCTGCGGGAGGGCTGCGCCCGCTCCATGTCCACCATGGCTGTGGACGTCCATCCCATAGGTGGCGTGGTGCCATTGATGGAGCAGTACCGCTATGAAGAACTGGTGGACGTCATCATGGCTTCCAAACGAGGGCTCTCGCCAGACCGGCCCGTTCATTTATTCGGGGCCGGCCACCCCATGCTCCTGGCTCTGGCCACCTTGTTGGGATGCGACCTCTTCGACTCCGCCTCCTATGCCAAATTCGCCCGTGACGACCGCATGATGTTCATCGACGGCACCTACCGCCTGGCGGATATGCAGGCTCTCTACTGCCAATGCCCGGCCTGCCTAGGCCATGATCTGGCGTCCCTGCGCGCTCTGGATGACCGAAAGCGCATGGTCACCATTGCCAAGCACAACCTTTACGAGATAAAGAAGGAGATGGAGCTGGTGAAGCGGGCCATCCTGGAAGGCCGGCTCTGGGAGCTGACGGAGACCCGTTGCCGTGGCCATCCCGCCCTGCTTTCCGCCCTCCGCCGCCTGCGGTGGCACCAGGAGCAGCTGGAGAGGTACGAGCCTGTGAGCCGGGACGGGGCATTGTTCTATACCGGCAGCGAGACCCGCAACCGTCCTGCATTCTACCGCTACCATCGGCGCATGATGGAGACCTATGTCCCAGGCTCCGACAAGGTCATGATATTCCCGGAAGGCGGCAAACCCTATAGCCGCCATTACGCCGAGGCTTTCGCCCTGGCCCGATCCAATGGTTTCGCTCCGGTGGTGTCGTCCCCCTTCGGGCCGGTCCCAGCGGAGCTGGACGAGGTCTACCCCTTGGCGCAGTCATTGCTCCCCAGCACCAATGACCAGGAAACAGAGCTGTTCATGGAGAAATCCATGCAGGAGTTCTTGAAAAGATTCCACTTTAAAGAGGTGGCCTACTATTCCGAGGGCCTCGTCGATGGAGGGATGGTGTACGACAGCGACATGCAGCGGGCGCTGTCCGTGGCTCGTTACCAGTTCGGCCCTGAGGCCGCCGAGGCCCTGTTCCGAGGCCAGGTGGGGCTGGTCCTGAGCCGGAACACTGGAAAGATCCGCAATGTCATATCAGATGGAGAGCATGTGCTCTCCATGCGGGCCGCAGACGGTATGTACACCCTGCGCATCGAAGGGGCAAGACGCATCCTCCCGGTCATCCCCGCCCCGAGAATGAGGGTGGTCGTGCACGATGATGCGGCACCTTACAATATGGAGGGCAAGAACGTCTTCAACCGTTTCGTCGTCGGGGGTGACGAGGGCCTGCACCCCATGGATGAGGTGATGGTGGTGGACGCCAGCGACCGTTTGCTAGCCACGGGGCGGGCGTTCCTCACCTTGGAGGAGATGCGCTCATTCCAGAAGGGCATCGCCGTCAAGGTCCGGGACGGGGTGGGAAGACCCGAGTGACAAAGTCTCCTCCGCAGCCTTTAGACAGGCCATGAGGTCATCCACGGTGTTCCTTAGAGTGCCTGCGGATGTGGCCTTGATCCTGAAAACCAGGGTACCTACGTCCCTAGCGGACTCCAGGTATCCCTCGTTGTCTGGACCCAAGGCCTCCTGAATCATCTCCGCTGACCGAGGGTCCCCGTACTCCACTGTCAGCGTCAACTCTGCGTTCATGTATCTGCCATAATGCTGTGCATAGATAACCTTGATGGGAGGGGGCTCCATGGCTCGTTTGACAGGTCCGAGGAAATGGCCGGGAGGATAGCCCGGAAGATGGTCTAGCAATGAGGTCACCCACAGCATGGGCGCCCCCTTCCTCCGGCGGGCCGTCATGAAATATCGCTACACTCATATCTGCAAGGGGAGGGAGAAATGCACCATGCAACCATTGAAGGCAACATGGCTCGACAAGGACTCGATAGAAATGTATGTGGTAGTCCCGGGCGACATCGTGCCGGTATCTTCACCAGAAAATAATTTAATTGAATCAATTAAATGGTGCCCATTAAAGCCCGGAATCCGCTGCGCCGCAACCATTGTTTTAGCAGCCGAATCTCAT
>JBFWLS010000157.1:0-3157 GCA_050251995.1 Candidatus Methanomethylophilaceae archaeon | reverse complement strand
TGAACACCGAGACCATCTTGAAGCTCAAGATGGAGGATGTTCCTGGCGACCAGATAATGCGCTACTTCATAGAGGGCGGCAAACAGCTGGACCATAAGCTGGCCGCACAACTGGCCAGCGCCGACAGCATAGAATCCATGTTCAACGACCTGGCGAAGCTGGACTTCTACGCTGACATCGCGGATGTGATATCAGCGGAGACCAAGTCCCTGCGCACGTTGGTAGCGGCTTTGAAGAGGTACAAACTGAGGAAGGCCCAGACCTTCTCTCACTTGTATCCACTGTCCGTGATCCCCATCCTTGACTACATGATAAACAAGAGGGTCGAGGTGGACAACATCCGAATCATCGCCAGGGGAAAAGTGAGCGGATTGGACAACAACACCATCAAGGAACTTCTGGTGATTTGAATGGATATAGCGGTTATCGGTAACGAGGATTTCGTGCTAGGCTTCCGTTTGGCCGGTGTGAGGCGGGTCTTCACCACTTGCGAGGAGAACTACGAGACGGTTATCCTGCAGGCCATGGAGGACGAGTCCATCGGCGTATTGGCCGCCGACTCCTCCGACCTCAAGTTCCTGAAGCCCCATGTACGGCAGAAGGTCATGGACAGCATTCAGCCCGTAGTCGTCCCCATCGGAAGGGATGAGAGCGACCTTCGTGAGAAGGTGAAAAGAGCCATAGGCGTCGATTTATACAAGACAGAGGATGATTAGATGAGCAATGTAGGTGTGATCTACAGGGTCGCCGGACCGGTGGTGACGGCCATCGGCATATCCCCCCGAATGTACGATGTGGTACAGGTGGGCAAAGAGAAGCTGATGGGTGAGGTCATCAAGATCGTTGGTGACAAGAGCATCATCCAGGTTTACGAGAATACTTCCGGCTTGACCCCGGGTGAGCCGGTGGAGAACACCGGCAAGCCCCTGGTTGTGGAACTGGGACCGGGTCTGTTGAGCTCCGTTTATGACGGAATCCAGAGACCCCTGCCGGTGCTGAGGGACAAGATGGGCGACTACATCCTGCGTGGTGTGACCGCCCCCGGCCTGGACCGGAGCAAGAAATGGGACTTCGAGCCCGTCGTCAAGAAGGGCGACGAGGTCAGCTCCGGCCAAGCGATCGGTACCGTGATGGAGGGCACCATGCCCACCAAGATCATGGTGCCCATCGGCCTCTCCGGCAAGGTGGAGGAGATCAAGAAGGGCAGCTTCACCGTGGAGGACGTGGTGGCGGTCATCGGTGGCGAGAAGGTCACCATGATGCAGAAATGGCCTGTGCGCAACCCTCGCCCGGTGCAGGAGAAGTTCCTGCCGGACATCCCACTGATTACTGGCCAACGTGTGCTGGACTCTGTGTTCCCCATCGCCAAGGGCGGAACCGCAGCCATTCCTGGCGGGTTCGGTACCGGCAAGACGGTCACACAGCAGCAGCTGGCCAAGTGGTCCAACGCCGAGATCGTGGTCTACATCGGCTGCGGCGAGCGCGGCAATGAGATGACCGAGGTTCTATCGGAGTTCCCCCAACTGGAGGATCCCAAGAGCGGCAACCCCCTCATGAACCGTACCGTCCTCATCGCCAACACCTCCAACATGCCTGTGGCCGCCCGTGAGGCATCCGTCTACACCGGCATGACCATCGCGGAGTACTACCGTGACATGGGCTACAACGTTTCATTGATGGCCGACTCCACTTCCCGGTGGGCGGAGGCCATGAGGGAGATCTCCTCCCGTCTGGAGGAGATGCCCGGGGAAGAGGGTTACCCCGCCTACCTGGCTGGAAGGCTGTCCGAGTTCTATGAGAGGGCCTCCCGCTGCCTCACCCTTTGCGGCGAGGAGGGGTCCATCTCCGTCATCGGGGCGGTGTCCCCGCCCGGCGGCGACCTGTCCGAACCGGTCACGCAGAACACCCTGCGCATCGTGCGGGTGTTCTGGGCGCTGGACACCAAGCTGCGTGAGAGGAGGCACTTCCCCGCCATCAATTGGCTCACCTCCTACACCCTGTACGACAAGCAGATGAGGCAGTGGTACATCGACAACGTGGCTGCGGACTTCCCGGAGCTGCGGGAGTGGGCCATGCTGACCTTGCAGAAGGAATCCGAGCTGCAGGAGATCGTGCAGCTGGTGGGTTCCGATGCCCTGCCGGACGAGCAGAAGATCACCTTGGAGGTCTCCAGGATGCTCCGGGAGATCTTCCTGCAGCAGAACGCTTTCCACCCCGTGGACACCTTCTGTCCCATGGAGAGGCAGTATGTCATGCTGAAACTGATCCGCAAGTACTCTGACCTGGCCCAGAAAGCCTTGGTGGCGGGGGCACAGGTCAGTGCCATCTCCAGCGTGCCCGCGCGTCTGCGTTTCAACAAGGCCAAGTACGAGGAGAACGTGGACGAGGAACTGGCCGCCGTGTCTGAGGACATGGACGCTCAGTTCAGCGCACTGGGGGCCTGAAAATGACGGCAATATCCAAAGAATACAAGACCATCCGGGAGATCGCCGGACCGCTGGTCTTCGTAGAGAAGACCGAGCCCATCGCCAACCAGGAACTGGCCACCGTGAAGCTGCCGGACGGCAGCATAAAGCGCGGCCAGGTCCTCGACACCTCGGACGACCTGGTAGTGGTGCAGATATTCGAAGGCACTGCCGGTATCGACAAGAATTCCAGCGTGCGCTTCCTGGGCGAGACCATGAAGATGCCCGTGTCCCGCGACATGCTGGGACGTATCCTCTCCGGAGCCGGGGACCCGCTGGACGGCGGACCGGCCATCACTCCAGAGAAGAGACTGGACATCGTGGGAGCGGCCATCAACCCCTGGGCGCGTGACAACCCCGCTGATTTCATCCAGACCGGAGTGTCCACCATCGATACCATGAACACCCTGGTGCGTGGCCAGAAGCTGCCCATATTCTCCGGCAGCGGTCTGCCCCACAACGACATGGCCATGCAGATCGCCAGACAGGCCAAGGTGCTGGGCGATGACGAGGAGTTCGCCGTGGTCTTCGCCGCCATGGGCATCACCAACGAGGAGGCGCAGAGCTTCATGAAGGAGTTCGAGCGCACCGGCGCCCTGAAGAAGGCCGTGGTGTTCCTGAACCTGGCCGACGACCCGGCCATCGAGCGTATCATCACCCCCCGTCTGGCTTTGACCACGGCGGAGTACATG
>JBFWLS010000156.1:0-3161 GCA_050251995.1 Candidatus Methanomethylophilaceae archaeon | reverse complement strand
TTCCGCGACCACGTTCCTAGCGATACAGGGCACGGAACTGGACATGGTGCAGATGGCTCTTATGGTCTCGATGCTGTTGCCCAGCTTCTTCGGGCTGGCTGTTCTGTTGCTGTTGAATAGGATGTCAGAACAGTGGCGTCAGGTCAACCCTTGAGTTTGTGCCCGGTGCCCTGCATGACCGCCACCAGCTCGTCTCCATCGAAAATCTGGACCTCGTAAAGGGAGGAGCTGCGGCCGTCATGCACACAGCGGGACAAAGAAGTCAAAACGTCACCCCGCACCGGGCGCAGGTAGGAAATGTGGCAACAGATGGCCACCTGTACCTCCGGCCCCATGTTGCTGGCATAGGCGAGGGTATGGTCAGCCAATAGGAAGGTGGCGGCTCCATGTCCCACGTTCAAACTGTTCTGCTTGTCCTTCATGGGCATGCGCAGACGGACCTCGTCCCTCTTGATGCTCAGCGGCTCCACTCCATTGGCGATGGCGAAAGGAGCCTTGGAGATGGAGAGCAGACGCTCCATAATCTCATGTGGAAGCTCGTCCTCGATGATGGATGACAGGTCCTCTGTCATGCGGTGATGATTATTCTCGATTGTATTTAAATAGATTCATCTCAGCAAAGGATAAATGCCTAGAAACCTTTGCGCACGGGGGAGGCCAGGAATTGCAACCGATGTCGGTGACGGAACTGAACCAACGGGCCAAGGAGCTGTTGGCAACCTCGCCATTCCTGAACGAGGTCTGGGTTTCTGGAGAGATATCCAACCTCACCAAGCACAGCTCCGGTCATTATTATTTTACCCTCAAGGATGAGGCGAGCGAGATACGTTGCACCCTTTTCCGCTACACCCGTTCCCGTTTGAACTTCGAGCCGGAATTGAACATGAAGGTCCTGGCCTTCGGGTCCATGGACGTCTATGTGCGCAAAGGCAGCTATCAGTTCAACATCCAGGACATGCGTCCCTCCGGGATAGGGGATCTGTATCTGGCCTATGAGGCTTTGAAGGCCAAGTTGGAGAAGGAGGGTCTGTTTGACCCTCAGAGGAAGAGGCTCTTGCCACGCTACCCTCGATGCATAGGCGTGGTGACCTCACCCACCGGGGCCGCGGTGCGGGACATCCTGAATGTCACGGAACGGCGCTTCCCGGCGGACATCATAATAGCCCCCGCCTTGGTGCAGGGCGAGGATGCCGCCCCCAGCATCGTGCGAGCCATTGCCCTATTGAACGAGCTGGAGGTGGACGTTATGATCGTCGGTCGTGGCGGCGGCTCTATCGAGGACCTGTGGCCTTTCAACGAGGAGGCCGTGGCCAGGGCCATATACGCCTCCCGTGTGCCTGTCATCTCTGCGGTGGGTCATGAGACTGACTTCACGATCTCGGACCTGGTGGCGGATGTACGGGCGCCCACGCCCTCGGCGGCGGCGGAGATCGCCCTTCCGGACCGGCAGCAGGAGTCGCGGCATCTGCAGCAGATGCTGTCCCGGGCAGAGGTCTCCCTCCAGAACGCCGTGTCCCGCATGCGCTCCCGTTTCCAACTGTCGGATGCCAGGTTGGCGCCCAGGAGGGCCCTGGAAGGGGTGGAGCACCTGGGCATGCAGCTGGACGAGCTATCGTCTCGTATGCAGAACCAGATGACCCGCCGCCTGGAAAGGGAGGCCGGCCGTCTGGATTCGTTGCAGGCCTCCTTGCAGGGGCTGAACCCTCTGCACGTGCTGGCTCGTGGCTATTGTGTTTTGCAGTCCCTAGACGGTAAGGCCCTGGTTTCGGTGCAGCAGGTGTCGAAGGGGGACAGGGTGCGCATGGTCCTCAGGGACGGAAGGGCGACGGCGATGGTGGAATCGAAGGAGGATTAAAGATGCTTGATGACAAGAACGTGGAAGAGATGGGCTTCGAGGAGGCCATGACGGAGCTGGAGGGGCTGGTGAAGCAGCTGGAGAGAGGGGACCTGAACCTGGAGTCCAGCCTACAGGTCTACGAGAAGGCGGTGGCTCTGCGGGAACGCTGCAAGAGCATACTGGAGCAGAGCGAGCGCCGTGTCCTGCAACTCATAGAGGGGCCGGAAGGCGTAGGCGTGGAACGGTTCGAGTGACTCAGACCCGCCAGACCACCTGGCCACGGTCCTGCCCCCAGCCCTCCAATGCGGAATACAGCTCCGTCTCCTGGAAATGTTCCTGATGGTATGCCAAGCGCAAGGAGCCGGAGAGGGAGCCGTGGTTCAGGCTACGGCTGTTGTAGCTCCCGAAAATGTGCTTGAAGCCCATTATCAGCACGTCCACCATGTCGTGGCCGCGACAGACCTGCCAAGGGTCGTAACGCTTCCCCATCTCGTTCCTCAGGTCGCGCATGATGACCTTCTTCCTCTCTTTGGTGAAGTTGGAACGGGCGTATACGCAGTCCACCATCTTCTCCAGGTCCATGGAGAGCGTGGAAGGCTGTATGAAGTCGCAGTGGTCCAGGTCGCGGAAGTTCAGCTCGTAGTTGTTCTTCAAGGACAGGTGCATGAGGATGCCGAGGGGATAGCAGGTTTCCAGCAGCACCGAACGAACGTCCAAGCCCCTCTTCTCCTGGAATTCCCGCAGTCGGTCCTGGTCGCCATACTCCCATAGTATGTTCTCCAGTGCCTGGGAGCGGAATATCATGGTCTCAACGTCATGGGTGTCGGTGAGGAATATGGGAAGGCTTCGATGCACACCGTTCAAACGGTCATAGTCAGCATCCACGATGCCGCTCACCAGATCGTCCTCGCGGTCCTTCACCATCTCCTTCACGGTCATCTGCACGTTGCTCTTGGAATAAGCAATGGCCAGACGACATTCCTGTGGGTCTGAGAACTTGCCGTAAAGCCGATAATCGGTCACTCCCTCCACCACAATGAAAGCCCCCTTCTCCAAGCTGCGACGCATGGAGATCTCGTTGGCCACATCGTAGTGCTTGATGTATTCACGCAATTTCAGCCCTCAGTTCTTCCGTGAGGTCCCATTTGTCATGCACTATCTGCGGTGAATGCGTGGCCACCACGATCTGCAGGCCGCGGAGGCGGGAGATGTCCAGAAGGATGGATGACAGCTTCTGCTGCCAGCTTATGTGCAGGGATATCTCTGGCTAATCGAGTAGCACCAGGGAACCGGAGGAGGCGTTGAACAGCAGCCGGTAGAGTAT
>JBFWLS010000155.1:0-3173 GCA_050251995.1 Candidatus Methanomethylophilaceae archaeon | reverse complement strand
CCCGGGATGCTGCAGATCCTGCTGGACGAGGATATAGACTTCATAAGCTCCAACAGCTTCGGGAACCTGCATGATGGAGCCATGGGCACCAAGCATCGTTTCGGCAACTGGCTGCTCACATTCAACATGAACCTGCTCTTCCGCTGCGGCATCAACGACTCCCAGAGCGGCATGTGGGTGTTCCGCCGGGCCTGCCTGTCGGAACTGGACCTCAGCGCGGACGGTATGCCGTTCTCGGAGGAGATCAAGATCGAGGCCTGGCGGCGCTTACGATGCCGCGAGGTTCCCATCGCGTACCGTCGGAGGGTGGGCGAGGTGAAGCTCTCCTCTTGGAAGGATGGTCGTGAGAACCTGCTCTTCTTATGGAAGAAGCGTTTTCAACGGTCGAAGTAGTCCTTCCTGACCTGTCGCACCGTCTGCCGCAGAGCCTCCCTGGCCTCCTTGCTGTAGATGCAGGCGGCGGGATGGTAGGTGGGCAGGAAGGCGATACGCTCCCCACCCACGTCTATGCTGGTCATGATGTTGGCCACCTCCCTCATACGCACCTCCTGGTGCATGAGGTCGCGGCAGGCGGACTTTCCCAAACCCACCACCAGCTCCCGGCCTCGGAGCTCATGCTGCAGGAAGGGCAGGCAGGCGGCCATCTCATCCGGGCGGGGGTCGCGGTTGGATGGAGGGCGGCATTTCACGGTGTTGGTGATAAGAATGGAGGCTCGGGGTAGCCCTTCCTCTTCCAGCATCGCATCCAGAATCTTACCGGAACGGCCTACGAAAGGTCTTCCGATTGCATCCTCCTTCTCCCCAGGAGCCTCTCCCACGAACACCACGGGTGAGGAAAAGTCTCCGTCCGGTAGGACGATGCGGCTGCGACCATGGCCGAGCCCGCAGAGTCGGCAGTCTTCCGCTGGCCTCACCTGATCACCTGGGGATCTGGGAGGCACGGAGCAGGGGAACCAGCCTCACATCCTTGGCCTGCAACGCTTGCGGGCCGCCGGACTCCCGGTCTATGACGGACAGTACGGTGTCCACCTCTGCACCGGCCTGACGCAGGAGGTCCACGGCGAAAAGGGCGGAACCGGCGGAGGTTATAACGTCCTCCACCACCAGGGTGCGGGCCCCAGCGGGCAGCACCCCCTCGATCAGCTTGCTGGTGCCATGGTCCTTCTTCTCCTTACGGATCATCACGAACGGTATCCCCGTCTCCAACGAAAGGGCCGTCACCAATGGTATGGATCCTAAGACCACTCCGGCGATTACCTGCGGTTTTATGCCTTCCTGACGCATGCGCTCCGCCATGAGCCGGGAGATGAGCCCCAGTACCTTGGGGTCGGTGCTGGCCATCTTGATGTCGATGTAGTAGTCGCTCTTGGCGCCGGACGCCAGGGTGAAATCACCGAAGCGCAGGGCGCCGCATTCCTCCAAAGCGTTAATCAGTTCCTGCATGCCATCACCAAGGGACGTCTTTCTGGCCCATCTTGTAGCCGATGATGTTCACCACCCGGTGCAGGACCGGTGTGATGAGCAGGAGGAACAGCAAGGCCAGGAGCTGCCCCCCCTGCAGATATTGAGCGTAAACCCAATCCGGGAACAACAGCCCTGTCAACAGGAAGGCGCCTATGAGGAAGTCGTACTGGTCCAGGATGGGGGCCTTCGCTCCCCTCTCCAGGTTTAATCTCCTCTTCACGAAGGAGCCCATCATATCCCCCCAAAGGGAGCCCACCGCCAGGGCGGTGACGATCCCCAACGACCCCCAGAGAGGCCCGAAGCCCCAGAAATCCACAGGGTCGAAGGGACTGGCAATACCCATCTGGATGACCCCAAGGATGATGCCGGCGAAGGCGCCTCCGATGAATCCCCTCCAAGTCTTCCCGTCACCCAGGAGCCGCCGCCCCTTCCAGCTACGGCCGAAATCGACCGGAGAGCCCCCGCCAGTGACCACGGCAGCGGAGTTGGGGAGCATGGCAGGCAGGAATAGCCAGAGGCCGGTGAGAGCGATGAGGATCGCTTCCAGGACATCCATGCGCCGTCCATCGGACTGGAATTAATTAACCTTTGCTTCCTGGAAGAAACGAGCCACCTCAGAGATGGGCTCAGGAGAGAACTTGGCATCCAGCTGAGGGAAGGCAGTGGCACGGCGATCCAGGATAACCGCCGCTCCCCGGTCGGTCTCGGATCGGATGAGCCTTCCGATGGCCTGACGCATCTTGCGCACCGTGGGCGCCTTCACGGTGTACTCCCATCCTTTGTTGAACTTCAGGTCGTAATAGGCCATGAGGGCGCGCTGACGGGCGGAAGGGCGGGGATAGGGGATTCCCACCAAGACCGCCACCTCCATGTCCTCGTCCGGGAAGTCCAAGCCCTCGCTAACCCTTCCACCCATGACCGAGAACAGGACGTCACCACGGGAGCAACGGAAGCGCTCCACGGTCTCCATGAGCTCCACCTGCGGCATGCCTCTGGTCTCCACATGCACGTTGCAGCTGACTCGGGACAGAACCCCATCGGAGATGAAGCGGTCCATGAGTCCGTAGGAGGGGAAGAACACCGCAGTGTTGCGCTCGGTGGCGTTGCACAGGCCTACCACGTAATCCTCCATGCGTAGAATGATCCCCCGGTCCTTGGACATCTCCTCGTACTTGGTGGAAACATCGTCGGCGTAGAGGGTGAGCAGGTTGCCGGAGGGGAAGGGCGATTTGAAATAGCGCAGGACGGTGTTGCGGGGCAGCCCCAAAGAGTCACGGTACTCCGTTATTGGGTCCAGGGTGCCGGACATGTGGATAGAAGAATGGCATTCCCGTAGCGGCCCCGCCGCCAAGGAGGGGTCCAGGCAGTAGGTCTCGAAGGAGGGGTTCTCCCCCCCAGTGATGAGACGGACGTAGAAGCGGTCCTCCAAGGAGGTCCAGAACTGCAGGAAGTGCCCCAAGGAAAGCATGTAGGAACGCGGCAGACGGCCCTGCTCCCTCCTCCGGTCCCGGGCTAGGATGCCATGGTCGATCAGGACCTGGTTCATGTTCTTCAGGGTGGACGAGGAGCAACGGAGATTGAGGAGGAGCCCTTCGTTCACGAATCCTGGGGGCAGGAGGCCATCCTCGCCCCCCAGGAACTCGTCCACGGCCTCCACCAGGAGATCCTTCATGATGCCGAATAGGTCCAGGACGGACACCCCCTCCAGG
>JBFWLS010000154.1:0-3223 GCA_050251995.1 Candidatus Methanomethylophilaceae archaeon | reverse complement strand
TATGACTATGAGCCGCCGAAGCAGGACTACCGCTGGAAGGAAGTGCACTTCCCCGACCATGACTTCCGTCTGCTGGCGGTGTCTGTTCCGGATCCTGGAGACCCGGGACGGGAGATAACCAGACGACAGTTCATCCAGAAGCTCTCCGAATACTGCGATTTCCGCCGTTCGGTAAACGACCGGGTGGTGATCACCGGTGATTTCGCCACCGGGGCGGCGGACCACTACATGGATATAGTCACCGATGACGCTTTCCTCCGAGCCACGGAGATGGGTTGGAGAGACCCTTGGCAGGAACAGAACCCGGACAGGGAAGAGCTATCTTACTTCCCGTTGGGCACGGATGGCCCCGGTTCCCGCCGGGACCGCACCCTGGTATCCCCTCGCATGTGCCGCTTCGACATGGATTACCGCTACCTGCATCTGGAACGGGAAATGGGGATCTCCGATCATTCCATCCAGATGCTGGAGGTCAATTTCGGGGATTCCCCGGCCCATGCTGCCGGGCCCCATGCCCGCTCCACCCATCCCGCCCACAATCACCCCCTGATGCTTGGATACGGAAAGAGCGCCGCCCTCTACTGGGCTTTCGCCGAGAAGGCCGGGGACATGCTAAGCAAGTATGGTGACCATTGCCAGAAACCGGTGGTGTGGTTCAATCCCTCCTTCGCCTTGGGCGGCAAGGGGTCCAACGCCGTGGGTTACTTCGACGGCGTAGTCGTGGGTGATTCCAAAATCATCATTGTCAAGGGGGAGTGGAACGGTGTCGGGCCGATCTACGAGGAGATCAATATCGACACCAAGACCTTAGAAAGGCACGAGCTCTTACGTTGGTATATACTCAACTGGGAGCTGGGCTACAGCTGGGAGTACTTCGTCCGTGACAAAGCGGAGGAGTATTGCCGCCGGTTCGATAAGAAGATGCCCCGCCCGGACCGTATCATGGCCCAGAAACTGGAGAAGATGCTGAACCGCATCCATTCTATGATGGAGGACATCAAGGACGAGGACATCATAGATGCCTTGCTGTACGTGGTCTGGATTCGCGAGGACGAGGGGTGGCCGGAGACCAAGGTCTTTCCGGACTCATTCGATCTGCTAAGTTACGAGTATCCTGCGGAGGAAGAGGGACCATACATCGAGATGCCTATGCCACGCTGAAGGCGCCATTGAAAGATTAATGTACATCCAACATCATGGGAAATGGATGACCATGAAGTTCCTGGTGGTTTCGGACATCCATGCCAGCAGCGCCGCCTTGGGTTGGATAAACGAGAGCATATCCAGCCACGCCGTTGATGCCGTTCTTATCCTGGGCGATGTCACTCATTTCGGTCCGTTGCAGTGGGCCCTGGATTTCCTTAGGGGCTTGAAGGCGCCAGCCTTCGTCATCCCTGGCAACTGCGACCCTTTGGAAATGCCGGATGCGATCTCTAACGTGGCCACGGACCTGCATGGCAAGGCCACGGACATCGGCGGTGTCATGTTCGTGGGATTGGGGGGCTCGAACCCCACTATTTTCAACACCCCCTTCGAGCTTTCCGAAGAGGAAATTATGGAACGTCTGCATGCAGTTTCCTCTCCCGGGATGATCCTCATGACGCACACCCCTCCCTTCGGGACCCATGACGAGATACCTTCAGGCATCAGCGTCGGTAGCGTATCCGTAGCGGAGATCGTAAAGAGATACCGCCCCCGCGCCGTGCTTTCCGGCCATGTGCATGAGGCCCGAGGCATCACGGAGAAGGACGGCGTGGTGTATATGAATCCCGGGCCAGCCAAAGACGGTTACTCCGGCCTTCTGGAAGTGGGAACGGACGACGTGCGCGCCGTTCTCCTCTGACCGCTCGAGGCCTGCATCCAGGCGTTTTGCTGGCCCTGGCGTAGCCCCCATTACCTAAAGAAAAGGTTTTATACCCCTCTCTAATTAGGTCAGAGGGATTAGATATGGCACTTTGGCAGGGAAAGTCTAGAAGGACGCCCACAGGCGGCAGATTCCGCCTAAACCGGGGCAAGAGGAAGTTCGAGATTGGCAGCGAGAAACAGTTCACCAGAGTGGGTACCACCAGCTTGAAGAAGGCTCGAACCCGTGGTGACAACGTCAAGGTCCGCATGCTGATGGCCGAGTACGCCAACGTCATGGACCAGAAGACCCATACCGTGAAGAAGGCGAAGATTATCACCGTCAGAACCAACCCCGCCAACCCCAACTATGTGCAGCGCAACATCATCAACAAAGGCGCCACCATAGAAACGGATGTGGGCATGGCCAAGGTGACATCCCGGCCAGGACAGGATGGTGCTGTGAACGCCGTCCTCATCGAGTGAGACCCACGAAACACCTTATCTCCGATATTATGACCTATGATGAGGACAATGCCTGGGTCATATGGCCGGAGTACTTCGACAGGTCTCGCAGCCGCTCCCAAGGGAGAAAGGTGTCTTCCTCGCAAGCTATAGCGAACCCTGACCTGGACAAGCTGGAGAAAGCCATATCCCAACTGGGCCTGGAATACAGAGTGGAAGCGGACAAATCCTACCCCTCCAATTGGTGGGAGAAGAAAGGACGCATCCGAGTGGAGAGAACAGACTCGAAAAGTGAACTTTTGGCGGACATCGCCGCCTTGCTACGATAAAACTCAACGATCCTGCGGAGTCTCGACCTCTTCCACCAGCTTCTTTCCCGCGGACACGGAATCGATGGAATGGATAACTGCCCCGGACTCGGAGATGACCTCCGACACGGCATCGAAATCGATGGCAGAGCCTTCCACAGTGATTTTTATATTCATGGTGGCATGGTCCACCTCTTCCACGGAGCAGTTGACACCGTATACACCTTCGACGATGCTCAGCTTCTCGGCCAACTCCACAATGGAGGGATGGTGCGGTTTCAAAACGTCCAATACCAGTCTCTTCAAATCACTCAATAGGATTCCTCTGATTTACCATAAGGCTGGTTTTATTTAACGTTATTGAAGACACCTTGCTGGATGGGATGGAGCAATCTTAAATAAGCGGAAGGCGAGATTTACCGTCATGCTTCCTGTGGACGAGTTCCCGGTGCTGGACCGCAATGCGGTGGAATGGGGGGTCCCTGTGCCAGCCCTCATGGAGAATGCTGGGATGGCAGTGGCAGATGTTGTCCGGGATCTGCAGGAGAGTGGAACCAACGTCCTGATCCTTTGCGGACCTGGCAATAACGGCGGGGACGGCCTGGTGG
>JBFWLS010000153.1:0-3243 GCA_050251995.1 Candidatus Methanomethylophilaceae archaeon | reverse complement strand
CGGCAGTAGCAGCCCCCCTCGACTCGCTTAAAGTCCCCCAGCTCTAGGACGTTCAGGGGGAGTATCTCCAAAGGGGGGCGCATGTTAACAATGACCCTGCCCCCTCCCTCTGGATAGAAGCCACGGTTGATAATCTCCATATGGGCTTCGAAGCCCATGCGCTTCATCAAGGGGAATAGGACCTGGCCGTAGAAGTCCACCGGTGGCGCCCACATGACGTTGGTGCCCCCGGTGATGTCCAAGCGGATCCCGTTGGTATGGAATCGGGCGGCCAGGAGCAAAGCCTGCATCACCAGGCTTATGCTGCCGGCGCTGCCCACATCGAACTTCAGGTCGCCGTGGCGGGAGTTGCCGGGGCGGAAGGTAATGTCCCGAGACCCTGGGAAGTTGTCCTTCACCCAGGAGTCGGTCATCTTGGCAACCCCATCGATGGCGGTGCAGTGCTGTTTAGACAGGCCGCGTGTAGGACGGTTCTCCCGTATGCGGGTCATGTGGAAGTCCATACCCGTCAAGGCGGACAGGGCCACGGCGGTGCGGACCGTCTGCCCTCCGCCCTCTCCCTGTGAACCATCTATCTCCAGCAAATGAGTTTCCTCCGTGTGATGATATATTCAATTGGATATTAATAATGGTCATCCAGGGGTGGAGAAGAGTGCGACCGCCGGGATTTGAACCCGGGCTTGAGGCTTGGGAAGCCTCAGTCCTAACCGCTAGACTACGGTCGCCAGGACGCCTTTATGCCTATTGGGTTAATAACGATTTTCCCCGTTCAGGTAAGAACGCAGAAACGGCACCTCATCCGGTAAGGCACTGGCTGATGACCAGGGCGGCCATATTGGCGGTCTGCTCCAGGAGATAGACCTCCTCTGCATCCGGTATGCCAGGGCGGCAACAGTAGTTGGTGATGGTGCCCAGCAGCCGTCCGTCCGGTGTGAGTATGGGCTGTGCGTGGCAAGAACGCAAACCATGCCTCTCGGCCATGTCCAGGAACTCCCCCATGCCGGCGTAGCATGGGCCGTTGAGGATGTCTTTGACAATCACGCTCCTCTTGCGATGCGCGGCCAAGCCACAGGAGCCGGTGTTCTCGCTCACCGGCATGCCGGCACGCATCAGCCGATGGTACTCGGCAGGCATGTCCGGGGCCGCCCCCAGGACCAGCTTGTTTCCCTCCTCGTCATAGAGCAGCACCGTGGAGCGGATGTCCGGGTCGTTGCGTTGACTGATGGTGGCGAGGCTGTCCAGCATGTTCTGGCTGTCAGCCTCTTCCAGGAGCTTCTCCATGAGTCCTATGACCTGCTCCCATATCCGAGCCGTGCGCATCCTCTCTGTTGCATCGGTGAAGAAGAACAGAGATGCACGTTCGCCTTTCCAATCCATCCTCCTGGCATTACTCTCCACCCATATGGTGGAACCGCTCTTGGACAACAGCCGCAGAAGGTGCGGCCGGCAATCCTCCTCCCCCTGTTCCCGTAGGCCTTGCCGGTAAATCACCGCCTCCATGTCATCCGGGTGCACCAGGTCATGACAGCTCATGGCTAGGATCTCATCCTCCCGGTAGCCCAAGACCTGGACGGCCGAGGGGTTGATGAATAGCAGGCGTTGGCCTGATGTCACCGCGATGCCTTGGCTGGAGTTGGTGACCAATGAGCGGTACGTCTCCTCGCTCTTCCGGAGCTGCTCCTCCTCTTTTCTACTTTGCGAGACGTCCCGTATGATCTCCACCATGTACTCCAGCTCCCTCCGTTCGTTGAAGATAGGGTTTATCCGGAAGTCCAGATATGTATCGTTCTCCGCATTGTAACGGACGAACTCCACCAGATCACCTTTCTCCTTGGCCTCCTCGAACTCGCATTCCTGGCAGTGGCGGTTCCTGTTCTCCACGATATGGCACTTCCTTCCCACCACCTCCTCCGGGCTCTTTTTCAGATAATCATAGCCGGCTTTGTTGTAGCACAGCACCTCGCAGTCGGTATTCAGTATTCCCACGATGTCCGGGATGCTGTCAATGGTAGCATCCATTAGGCAGCGGGAGGCGTTGAGCTCGTTCTCGGAATCCCTGCGGTCAATGACATGCCGCACCATGTTCCACAGCTCTGCGAATTGCGACCGTGCATCCCCCCCTTTCTGCAGATAGAAATCAGCGCCGTTGTTGAGGGCCTCGATCACCACCTCCTCTCTGCCCTTGCCCGTGAAGATTATGAAAGGGACGTCCTCTCCTTCCGCTCGGAGCTTTTTCAAGAACTGGATGCCGTCCATGTCCGGCATCTGGTAATCGGAGACCACCACGCTGTAACGTTTCTCTTCCATGAGCTTGAGGGCTTCATGCGGGCCGGTGGCGGTGTCCACGTTCACCTTTGGATTCATCTCCAAAAAGATCTTGCCCAGCTCCAGGAGGCCCGGTTCATCGTCAACGTACAGGATATGGGAAACTTTATCATCGGCGCTATGAACCGTCATCTGAGTAAACGATTGATACTGTAGTTAATATCTTTTGCTATATAATTATCAAAATTAATAATAATATATTGTTAATTATTCCATCTCAGGAAGAAGGGCATACGTTCATAGAGCTGAGACCATCAAGATGATAACCTTTCATAGGCATGGGTGACGGAACACGGCAGGGTGGATTGTTCCGCCGTGGCGCCGATGAAGGAGAGGATGGATGGTATGCTGCTTAACGTCAAGGCCTCTGCATTGAATTCCACCGAGTCCCGCGTGATGATGCACATTCAGGATTGCCGAGACCTGGAGATCACGGAGATGGACAGGGTCCTTGTGGAAGGCAAGGAATCGGTCTTGGCACTGGTACACTCCACCGGCAGCCTCACCCCTCCCGGCACCATGATGATGCCATTTTGGATGATGCACCGGGCGGGATTGCAGGTGGGGGACCAGGCCAAGGTTTCCATCTCCCCCCCACCGGAATCTGTGCAGCTCATCCGTCGCAGCATGGATCGGCAGCGCTTGGAGCCCCGGGAGCTGCATTGCATAGTGAGGGACGCCATGGAGGGGAGGCTGTCCAAAGCAGAGGTCTCCGCCTGGCTCACCGCCATACAGATCAACGGCCTAAGCAGTGCCGAGGTCCATGAACTGACCTTGGCCATGACTGGAACCGGCTGTAGCTTGGATTTCGATCGCCACCCAGTCTTCGATTTCCATAGCGTGGGCGGCGTGCCCGGCAACAAGGTCACCCCCATCGTGGTCTCCATAGTGGCTGCGGCGGGATTGATGCTCCCCAAG
>JBFWLS010000152.1:0-3254 GCA_050251995.1 Candidatus Methanomethylophilaceae archaeon | reverse complement strand
TTTCCATGGCCTCGACCTTGTCTATGACCACGTCCACGCGGGCGTAGAGCATGTCGCGGACGGATGCGCGGATGGCTTCGGAACGGGACGGAAAATCGTCAACCTTCACCAGGAAGTCCAGCTGCCTGATGTATCTCTGGGGGAGTCGCAAGGTTATCTTCTCCAAACCGTCTTCCACCATTTCGGGCACTTCCTCCTTGCGTAGGTCTGATAGACCTACTTTGTAGGACAATATTACAAATATACATGATGATATATAACCTATTGCCAGCTTTTCGGCCTCCATCCTCGGATTTGTATGCATCAGGGGTCTGGAAGGGACCTTGGAACCTGCCGGTCGACAAGTGAAAAGTCCGTTAATCATAAATAGGAAATGGCTAATCCAGAGAGTGCCCGACTTAGCTTAGACTGGCCAGAGCGGCTGACTGTAGTGGGTTACCGGCATGCCGGTGCAGCCGCCGATATCAGCAGATCCCCAGTTCAAATCTGGGAGTCGGGACCAATCACTCTCTTTCTAATCATACTCATGTCGGTGTGGCCGTTGGCAATTCTCGGTAAATAGCGGAAGCATTACATCATCCAACGATTATATTTTGAAAACGAGGGGGAAACAGTCCTCTCTGTCGCCGAAGAAATCTTATTCGTGACTTACGCACCAATGGGTGAAAAAAGATTAAAAAAATGAGGAGGGGTCGCCCCCTCCTGGTTCAAGCCTTGAGCGCCCGGTTGGCCAAGGCCATACCCGTCACGGTCATCACCAGCGCCGCGATGGCCAGTATCAGGAGGTCTTGGCCCATGGAGCCGGAGGCCATCAAGATGGGATCCCACTCCATGGCTGCACGTCTGACGGCATCGGCCGCATAGGTCAAGGGGTTGAACTTGGCAACCGTCTGCAACCAGCCTGGAAGGCCGGCTATGGGGAACATGGCCCCCGAGGCGAACATCAAGGGCAGGTTCAACAACATGTTGAGGCCCATGATGGTTTCCTGGTTGTCTATAACCAGACCCATGGTGACGAACAAGGACGAGAAGATCAGAGCGGTCATTATGACTGCCGCCACGATGACCAGGACATCCAGGATCCCGAAGCCAACCTGCAGCTGCAAGCCCAAAGCCAAGCCTACAAGGAGCACCAGCAGCGACTGCACGGTGGCCTTGACTGTGGTGGACAGCACCTTGGACAAAGGTATCAGCCCGCGGGGGATCGGTGCCGCCTTCAACTTGTTCAAGAACCCGAACCTGCGGTCCCAAATCACGGACATGCCGGAATTCATGGATGTGCTCAAGGCCGTGATGATTACCATGCCCATGGCCAGGAAGCTGAAGTAGTCCACTCCCATGCTCTGGGTGAAGCTGCTCATGGCCAGTCCAAAGAGGCCCAACCACATTAGAGGCTGGATCAAGGCCATGGCGATCTGCATGCGGCTGCGGTACCAATGCTTCAGCTCCCGGCCTGTCAGGGCCAAGGTCTGCCGAACCACTGAGGGTATGCCTATCATTTCACCTCCTCCTCTGGTTCTGTATGGTGGCTGTCCGGGCGGCATGGCGGTTTGATGCCCCGGACTGCTGGTCGTCACGAAGCGACTTTCCGGTGTATTCCAGGAAAACCTGATTCAAACTGGGTTTGTGCACGGTGATGGAACGGACTTTCCACCCCTCCTCCGTGCCTATTCGCATGAGTACCTCTCCCATGGCCGCATCACCGTCAGCGGTACGGAGCAGGTAGGTCTGACCCGACCTCTCCACCGAGTCCACCCCTGGAATCAAGGCCAAGGACTCGGTGTGGTCTTCCTCACCGACGATGTCCATGGAAATCTTGTCTCCGCCCAGGGAGGATTTCAGCTCCGAAGGCGTCCCCAGCACCTTGATCCTTCCCTCGTCGATGATGGCTATGCGGTCGCAGAGGGCATCTGCCTCCTCCAGATAGTGCGTGGTGAGGAAGACGGTCATCCCGCTCTCTTTCTTCAGCTTCTGGATGTGGTTCCATATGACCTCTCTGGTCTGGATGTCCAATCCGAGCGTGGGCTCGTCCAGGAAGAGTATCCGAGGGCGATGGATAAGTCCCTCCGCCAGCTCCAACCGTTTCCGCATGCCCCCGGAGTAGGTGTCCACACGCCGGTCCGCCGCATCCTCCAGGTTCATCAGCTTCAACAGCTCCTCGATGCGTTCCCGGGCCACCGGGCGGGGCACGTCGTAGAGGTCGGCCTGCAGGAAGAGGTTCTCCCTGCCGGACAGCTCATCATCAGCGGTCAGGTCCTGGGGGACGAGGCCGATGAGCTTCCGCACCTTGTAAGAGTCCTTGACCGTGTCCAAACCGTCCACGGTTATATGGCCCTCCGTCGGGGTGAGCAGTGTGGTAATCATGGAGATGGTGGTGGACTTCCCGGCCCCATTGGGCCCCAGGAATCCAAACACCTCTCCCTCCATTATCTCGAAGTCTATGTTGTCAACGGCGCGGATGTCCTTGCCGTATATCTTGACCAATCCTTTGGCCTTTACTATTGGTTTCACTATCATTCCTCTTCCATTTCCAGGTATTCGTTGATTCTCTCCAGATCCCGCTCCAAGTGTTCCCGGACGTGCAGGAGCCTCTGGCGCTTCTCCATCTTGGAGCAGGCCCCGTGGTCCTCCGGGGGTGATGGAAGCCCTAGGTACTCATGGGTCTCGATGATAAGGGACGTGAAGCGCAAACTCATCATGGCCCCACCGTTGACCAGGAACACGCTTTCACGCAACCATTCCTCGCCCTCCTCGGACAGGTGGTAGTACTCCTTATCGTCCTCCTCGGAGACCTCAGAGACCAGCAGTCCATGGTCCTGCAGCTTCTTCAGGGCAGGATAGAGGGCGCCGGTCTGAGGTTCCCAGACACCTTGGAAATGGTCTCGGAGCTCCTTTAGGACGCTGTAGCCGTACATGCTCCCCTTGGACATCTTCATGAGTATGGCGAACTGCAAAGGGCTGATGCGGTTGCCATTGTAACTCAGATTTGGGCCTAGGATGGAATCACCCGAGGGGCTGATTTGTTATCAAGTATATCAATACTTAGTATAGGTCTACTTAATCAGTAACATGTCCTAGGTTGTCGGGATGACGTCTGAGACTCGTAGATATTGAATGTTATAATTGTCATCATCACGGCTCTTGGTTATGTGTGCAGAAATCACATAGAGGGGTAATATAACAAAAATGTTCAATAAGGGAAAGATGAAAGGATAGCAATTCAGTTCTTTAGTACATATTATAAATATATATTA
>JBFWLS010000151.1:0-3271 GCA_050251995.1 Candidatus Methanomethylophilaceae archaeon | reverse complement strand
TATGAGGGCAGTGGTGAGGCAGGAGGACACGGAGGCGTTGTGAATCAGCCCAGCGTCCACCGCCTCTATGCGCCCGTTCATTTGCCAGGCATCGATCAAAGCGTGCGCCCCGTTACGGAAGTACATGTCACCCTCGATGTGGATGTAACCGATGCTGGCGTATTCGATGGTGAAACGGAAGGAGAGGACGCCCCGGTCGTCCTCCAGATGCTGCATGCGGGTGATGATGCTGTTCTGGTCGATGCGGATGCCCAAGGAACGGTCGGCTTTCTTCTGATACCGCTTCGCATCCACACCGGTGAGCTCCACCCGCTCGATCTCCACCACCATACGGCCTTCATGCACAGCGATGTATAATATGATTTAGAAAAAGGAAGGATGTGGTGCCGCGAGCCGGGCTCGAACCAGCGACTTCAAGATCTTCAGTCTTGCACTCTCCCAACTGAGTTACCGCGGCCTTATAAGGTCTGGAAAGTGGATTATTGTTATATAGTTTACTGATGGCGCTGCTTAGAGCCCCCTCCTCAGTCCCGGTGCCGAATCCAGGCTGGAGCCAGCATATTCTCGGTTCCTGGTGTGAATATAAATATTCAGTTACCTCTATTCTCTCATGTGTTGGCCTTAGGATGGCCGCTATAGGGGGAGATGATGTTGGCCGGAGACCACAAAGCAGATGTTCTGAGGGCGCGCAAATGGCGCCGTCGAGACCATGAGGCCGTGGCTTCGGTAATTGGAACCATATTCGCCCTCATGATCTTCATGTCCCTGCTCACCCTCCTGGTCACGGCTTTCGTGCCCGCATGGGAGAAGAGCAACGAGCAGGACTTCCTGAACACAGCCATATTCCAGATGAGCCAGGTGAAGAGCGCCAATCTCGAGCTACGGTCCACCGGTGACGCCCTCTACGTGCCCTTCAACATGGCTCCGGACAGGGTGCCCCTCTTCGGCAAAAATTACCTGGGCAGCCTGGAATACCGCTCCGGGGGCGAGGGGGCCTCATCGATGAACATATCCTTCAACTCCGGCGGTTTGGCATTGCACACCAACTCCACCGGGACCTTGGCCTACACCCTTCTGAACGCCTATTCCAGCCGGACGGTGGTCTATGAGCACGGCGGGGTGGTCCTCACCAACATCGATGGCACAGAACGCAACAGCGTGTTCAAGAGCACCCCGTCCATAAGTTTCACCACCAACGCCAACGGAACCATCGACCTCCAGGTTACCCAGATCGATTTCGTGGGTAGCAACGATGCTTACACTTCCGCCGGCACCGTGGGGCTGACCATGACCCTGACCGAGACCAGGAGCCAACAGGAACACATGGTCAGCGGCGGCAACCTCAGCATACAATGGGTGAGCACCGAGGCCGGAGCGTGGGAGCACTGGGCGATCACTGTCTTCGGTATGGAAAAGGTCCAGCGCGAGGAGGGCAGCGACGTGGTGACCCTGAGCCTGACGAACGTTAATAGACTGCAATACACCCTGGTGAAGACCCAGATGGTGCTGGAGTGATGACATGGACGAAGCGAAGGAAGCCGCCAACAACCCTCTTCAGGTAGGTCCGTCGTACACCCTCAAGGACCGTCTCAAGGGCGCCTACTCCCGTTTCTTCCGCGGTCTGATGAGCGGGGATGCCAGCATAGTGCGCCTCCCGCAGGGAGAGCTTCAGAAGCGGGTTGACTGGTCACGAGGCTTGGGCTCGGGAATCACCGAGATACCCGAGTACCCGGAGGAGCTCATAGAGGTGATGGACCTCTACCCTGTCACCGAGAACCTCACATATGTGCAGATCATCTACGACAAGGAGATGGCAGAGTACCGCCTCGTGGTGCTGGAGCCCACTCTCACGGACGAGGAGCGTTTGCTACTGGCCCGCATCAAGGACACTTTGCAGCGCACCCTGAACTACGACTGGGAGCGCCTGACCAAGATGGACAAGGAGGTCTACATCACCCAGAGCATGCAGTCCTTCCTGGAGAGCAGGGGCATCACCATCACGCCCATCACCAAGACGCGCTTGAACTACTACATCCTACGGGACTTCACCGGATATGGCCCCATCGATGTTCTCACCAAGGACGATAACATCGAGGACATCTCCTGCGATGGCAACGACAGCAATATCTTCGCCTACCATGGGAAGTTCGAGAGCATCAAGACCAGCGTCCGTTTCGATTCAGAGGAGGAGCTGGACTCCTTCATCATATTCTTGGGCCAGACCTGTGGCCGGCAGATAACGGTCTCCGAGCCTCTGCTGGACGGGACCACACCCGAAGGGCATCGCGTGCAGGCCACCTATTCCAATGAGGTGACGGCACATGGCTCCACCTTCACCATCCGACGCTTCAAGGACAAGCCGCTCACACCCACCGACCTGGTGCGCTACCATACCGCATCCGCAGAGATGATGGCCTACTTCTGGATGGCGGTGGAGAACGGCGAGTCCATGCTCATCTGCGGAGGGACCGGTGCCGGCAAGACCTCCACTCTGAACGTGGTGTCCCTGTTCATCCCCCCCGGAGCGAAGATCATTACCCTGGAGGATACCCGGGAGATAAACCTGCCGCATGAGAACTGGATCCCCAGCGTCACCCGTGCCGGTGTTGGGGATGACAGGGGGGAGGAGAAGATGGCGGGCGAGATAGACATGTACGACCTCATGCGCGCCGCCCTGCGCCAACGGCCCAACTACATCATCGTGGGCGAGGTCCGTGGCAAGGAGACCTACACCATGTTCCAAGCCATGGCCACCGGGCACACCACCTATTCCACCATGCACGCCGATTCCGTGAAATCGATGGTCAGCCGTCTGGAGAACCCTCCCATCAGCTGCCCGCGCATCATGCTCACCGCCCTGCGCAACGTCATCATCCAATCGCCAGTCCGGGTGGGCAAGGACATGGTCCGTCGCATTCGGGAGGTGGTGGAGATCGTCGGTTTCGAACCGGACACCAACGAGATCATCACCAACACCGTCTTCGAGTGGGACCAGGCTTTGGATTCATTCAACTTCAAGGGCCACAGTTTCATGTTCGACAAGCTCATCGAGACCAAGAACATCACCCATGATGAGATGTCCAAGGAGTTCCAGAGGCGGGTGGACATCATCAACTACATGGTGAGGAAGGAGATGACCGACCATAGACAGATCTGGTCGCTCATCAACCGCTACTACAACGAGCCGGACAAGGTCATGAAGATCGTCTGGAAGCGCCTGGGCAAGATGGGGGTGGACCATGTCTCCTGAGGTCTCCGATGTCTTCTCCCG
>JBFWLS010000150.1:0-3281 GCA_050251995.1 Candidatus Methanomethylophilaceae archaeon | reverse complement strand
TAAAGAGATGGAAAGATATTTGTTCAGTCCTTGGAGGCGGTCGGCAGGATGTCATAGAGGGCTACCCTCTGCCCCAGCGAGTCGTCTATCATCAGGAAGGCCTGTTTGTTGTCACCAATCTTCTTCAGCCGGGAGAGGTTGTCGTTGGCATTGCTCTCCTCCTCCACCTGCTCGCCCACGAACCACATCAGGTACTGATGGCTGGCATGGTCCTTCAGCTCCAGAGCCAGGTCCACCATGGCATTGATCATCCCCGTCACCTTCTCCTCATGCGCCAGCACACTCTTGAAAACATGCAATGGAGTGTCCCATTCCGACGGGGGGGCAGAAATAGAGGCCATACTTACCTCGCCACCCCTGTCCAGGACATACTTGTACATCATGGCCGCATGACGCAGTTCCTCCTTGGCCTGACACTCCATGTAGTGCGCCATGCCAGGGAAGTCCATGGTGTGCAGGTAGGCGGCCATGGACCAGTACAAGTACGCGGAGTAGGTCTCGGCGTTTATCTGCTCATTGAATGCTTTCTCCATCTGTTCGGGTATCATTATCTCACTCCCTGAGGACAATTGTATGCCGTTGTTTATAATCGTTATGAATAATACATCCATAATACGATATTCGTAATATTTTTCTCATAATTTTTTGTAATCCATTAATTATTTGTTATAATCAGCACCAGGGAGCCGCCCCAGAGCCAGAATCGTGGATCGATGCTGAAAACTTATTATACACCAGTGCGGATAACCGTGCCAGATGACCTACGACCTTGTTATCATCGGTGCTGGACCCGCTGGCCTGACCGCCGGCATTTATGCGAGATCCCGCAAGATGAAGACCCTTATCATCGATGCCGCCTCCATCGGCGGTCAGCTAACCAACCTTTACCCGGAGAAGGCCATCCACAACTATCCGGGTTTCGTGCTCATACAAGCCAAGAAGCTGGCAGAAAAGCTTCAGGCGCAGGCGGAGAGCATGGGCTGCGAGATCCAGGAGAACGAGAGGGTCACCCACATCGATGATGGCGACCGGATGCTCATCGTCACCACGGACAAGGGGCGGCATCAGACCCGTTCGGTGATCGTGGCCATCGGCATGGGGCTGTTCAAACCCCGTCGCATGAATTGCGTGGGCGAGGAGGAGCTGCGCCAAAGGGGCGTGCATTACATACTGCCTCACAAGGAGCTGCTGGTGGGTAAGAAGGTGGTGATGCTGGGCGGAGGAAACAGCGCCCTGGAGATGGCCCTGATAGCCGATAGCGTCACCGAGACCACTGTGGTACATCGCCGGGACTCGTTCCGGGCGGACGAGAGCGTGGTGGAGGCCGTGGACCGCAGCAACATCCATCGCGTACTGAATGCGGAGGTCAAGTCCATCAACGGCGGGAGCCGGGTGGAGTCGGTCACCGTCGAGGTGGACGGCGAGGAGCAGGTAATACCCGCCGATATCGTGGTCATCAACATCGGAATAACCTCGGACATGGAGGACCTGAAGAACTGGAGGCTGAACCTCGACCATGAGAACCTCATTCGTGTGGACAACAGCATGGCCACCAACCGGCCGGGGATCTTCGCCTGCGGGGACGTCATCAACTACGACGGCAAGTACCGTCAGATAGTCACCGCCTGCGGGGAGGCAGCCACGGCCTGCAACAGCGCCTACAAGTTCGTGAAGCGTCCTTACTGGGCCTGATTACCTCTCACGCTCCAGAAGCTTCTGGTACTCCTTCTCCAC
Organism: Candidatus Methanomethylophilaceae archaeon; assembly: GCA_050251995.1. GTDB lineage: Archaea > Thermoplasmatota > Thermoplasmata > Methanomassiliicoccales > Methanomethylophilaceae > JAQUUA01. The sequence continues at coordinate 1,547 of JBFWLS010000150.1, read as the reverse complement.
CGCATCACTGTAGGGCTCATCGCCCAGGAAAGTGTCGAATGCGTGCGCCCCCACCCCTATACCCCAGAAAGCGCTTATGAACACTGGCCATGGGAACAGGCCGGGAGTGTTGTAGAAGAAAAGGGTCCAGAACAGCGCATTGACCAACAGGTAAGCCAAGAAGTGGGTGTAGAAGTCCCTCTTCTTCTCCACCTTGAGCTTGGCCATCTCAAAGAGGTCCTCGTCGTACACCATGGCGTAATGAATGAGATTCGTCGATTAAAGAATGTCGGCACGGCGGTAGCGATGCCGTGCACTGTTGGAATGAGAAAAATGATAGGTAATGGGTTTCCGTCGCCTTCAGATCACTCGGATATGGCGTCGGAGGGGCACTCGTCGATACAGGCACCGCAGTCGACACAGGCGTCAGGGTCGACGACAGCGATGTCATCCACGGTGATGGCGTCCTGAGGGCAGACGTCGGCGCAGGCTCCGCAACCGACACACTCGTCAGCGTTAATTTTCACTACCATAGGTAAACCTCACCGCTAGAACAAGAATTTCGTATAAGAATGTTATTTCGAAAACCGTTTATACGTTGGTGCCTCGCCCTGTTGACACCTTGGAGAAAGGGCAGGGATTGCGTTTAATACCCTCTCGACCATTCCCAAACGATGTTCTACATCTCTGGTCAGATACTGCTGGGTGACGAGTTCGTCACCGGACATCTGGGCATCGAAGATGGCGTCATCCGGGAGATCGGTGACGGCGACAGCCCTGAACCGCCGCTGCACACCGGCATAGTCATCCCCGCCTTCGTCAACGGGCATACCCACTGTGCCGATGGCGGTGCCCCCATAGGCCTGGACATGGGCTTGCTGGAGGCCGTGGCCCCGCCCTGCGGTCTGAAGCACCGTCATCTGGAAGCGAGCTCCGATGAATCCTTGCTGGCTTCCATGGCGGAGTTCATGCACCAGGGGCTCCGTCAAGGCTCCACCGCCTTCGTGGACTTCCGCGAAGGAGGATTGCATGGTGTGCAGCTCCTAGACAGCCTGCCGCTGACGATGCGTAGGACGGTGTTGGGGAGGCCGATATCGGCACACTACGACGCGCAGGAGGTAGATGGTATACTGGACAGCTGCGATGGCCTGGGGCTGTCCTGCGTGTCCGATATGGACCGTAGCTACCTAGAGGCGCTGGCTGATCACACCCATCGCCGGGGCAAGATCATGGCGTTGCATGCCAGCGAGAACAGGCGGGAGGACATCGATCTCGTGCTGAGCCTGCAGCCCCGGTTCCTGGTGCACATGGTGGAGGCCAGCGATGCGGACATGCGCCGTTGCGCGGACGAGGGTGTGCCCACAGTAATCTGCCCCCGCTCAAACATGTTCTTCGGCCGGCAGACTCCGGTAAAGAGGATGATGGAGGCCGGGATGGACATGGCCCTGGGGACGGACAACGCCTTGGTCTGCAATCCGGACATGAGGGCGGAGGGGGAGACACTGTTACGGCTCCTAAAATCCCAGAACGGAGATTCCCGGGGCCTGCTGGACACTTGCGTCTTGCGC
>JBFWLS010000149.1:0-3287 GCA_050251995.1 Candidatus Methanomethylophilaceae archaeon | reverse complement strand
GGCGGAGAACGACCTCCATGCAGGTCTGACGTCCCCTGCGATGCGCAGCATGCCTTCCAGATATCCTAGCTCGAAGGCCGAGGCGATATCGGAAGGATGCAGAGATTCCAGCTCCACCATGCCTCGCAGCGGCTCCGCCGGCCCCCCCGAGAGGCCCCGCATCAGACGACGGTACTGAGCCCAGCGGTTCATGATGGCCATGCCCCCCTCCATCTCACGCAGGCGGTTGCGGATGTGGTACGGACGGAGGCCCTCCTTTCCCGGCCGGAACAGGCTGTTACCATCCGAACCCAACATGTCGGTCAGGTCGGAGAGTCCCTGGGTCAGCTTCTCAAGCTTGCTCTCCAGGCCCTGCAGCTTCTTCTTCAGAGAGGGATCGTCCCCGGCCCGGGATACGGCTATCAGGGTGGCATCAGTGTAGCGTCCGGAGCGGAGGTTCTCCTTCAACCTCGTGGCCCAGTCGAAGGATCTCTGTAGAGAGGGGAGGTCGGAATCCACGCCCTTCCAGACAGGACCGAAGAATCGGGATGCCTCGGACTCAGACTTGGCCAGTCTGGCCTCGGTGACCTGGTACTCGTGCAAGATACGAAGATGCTCCAGCAGAACCTCATCGTCCTCCTGCCCCTCCCCTTTGGAATGCGAGAGCAGGGCTTCTCGGGCCTGGCGGAAACGCCTTCGCAGGGATCGCAAACGAGAGTGGGCGTGACGCTCGAACTGCTCCAAGGGTTGCGCAGCATCCATCTCGAACAGGGATGGGGAATATTGGCCCAGAAGGAGGTCTCGGGACTCCTGCAGTTGCTGCAAGGTCTCCAGGACATCGGAGATGAGTTCCTGGTAATCCGTAAGACGGTCGTCCAGCAGGTTGGACATGCCTATGCTGCCGGCCTCCAGCAACTCCTGCACCTCGAGGCAGAACGAGTACACGTCACCGAGACCCAGAGGCGTCTCCATGCCCATGGACCTGGATAGGGACCGGGCAGAATCCTGCAAGTCATCCAGCTGGCGCAAGTTGCTGCGGATGGCTTCCCCCACCAACCTCTCCCCGTCCGGGGGAAGGTCGGGGAGCTCACAGTCCCTCCAAGGATTGGACCGTAGGGGGAGAAGGGATGGGAGGAGCTCCTGCAGCACCTGCAGGTCGTTCATGATGCTAACCCAGCGCTCGCGGTCGATGAAATCCGGGTCCTTGACCCCCACGGACACTGGCACCCTGTTCCGGGAGGCGTAACGGTGCAGGATGGCCTCCCTTTGGCCGACCATCTCGTAAGGGTTGAGCCCCCGGTTCCCCATTGGCTCCGAGATGGACTTCACATAGCCATCCAACTCCTCCTCCAGCTGTTTGAGGCGCGGATCCGGAAGCTCTGGCTTCAGATCCTCCGGCGTTAGTGAGAGGCAACGATCCAGCTCCTTGATGAGAGCCTTGCGGTTGGACCTCTCGCTGTGCAGGTCTAGAACATAAGGGGATAGGCCAGCACGGTCCAGCCGTGCCTTAACCACCTCCAGGGCGGCCATCTTCTCGCTCACGAAGAGGACTTTGCGTCCCCGTCCCAAAGATTCGCAGATGATGTTGGCTATAGTCTGCGACTTCCCAGTCCCTGGCGGGCCTTCCACAACCACGGATTGCCCACGCACCACATCCTCCAGGACTTTCATTTGGGAAGAGTCGGCGTCCAGTATGCAGAAGTCGCCCGCATGGACCCTTTCCCTCTGGGAATTCAGATCGGGAACGGATTCAGGCCGGAGTATGGCTTTCAACAACGGATGAGAGTCCACGTTGTCCATGGACCAGTTGGCGGGGTCCAGGTCCTGATAGAGCACTGATTTGGTGAAGCTGAAGCAATCCAAAAGCTGGGAGTTGACGAACTCGAAGCCTTCCCGGTTGCGCAACGCCTCCCGCAACTCCGCCTGATGCCTGCGGATGGCCGCCCCGTCCTGGGGGTCGGCAAGCTCTGGAATGCTCAAGCCGAGCTCCTTCATCCTCTCCACCAGGGTGGGGGACACCAAGATGTCGTGGCCGCTCCATCGCAACTGCCAGGAACCCTCCACGGGATGGAGAGCGACCGGCAGGAGGAGGACAGGGGAGCGAAAACGCCGCGAACCGCCATCCGACCACGCCAACAGGCCCATCACCAAGAAGAGGTTGGGGTAACCCTGCTCGTCCATGGCCTCCTGGGACATGGCAGCCAAACGTTGGAGGCGAGAAACGATGTCCCCGCTGGAGTAGGGGGCCCGCAGCGCCTCCGTCCCATCCTCTCGGCCCTCCTTGGAGCTCAGCACCCGTAGGCTCCTCTCCCCTACCACCAGATGGTCGAAGATAACTCCCGCGTCCCGGTCGGATATGGTGAGGCTGCGGTCATCGCGGCGGCGATAGTTGATCAATGGGTTGTCGTTGCCAAGGTCGAGCAGTCGATTCCTGAGATTGATGATTTCCTGCCGGATGGCGTCCATAGAACTTCCTGCCATGATATCTAAGAAGCTCTACAGATAAAAATTGAATGGAAGAGGTTTGTCCCCTTGGCCTCAGGAAGACTGGTCGGGTATGACCACCGGCTCCATGGGTCGCCGCTTGTACCACAGGTGCGCCAGCATCAGGACGGCTGCTGACAGGGGCAAGCCGATTACTATAGGGTTCATCACCGACCAAGGGGCCCCCAGGAGCGACCCCTGACCGAAGAGGAGCATGCTCAGGCCTAGGTCGGCGGACTCGCGTGCATGCACGAAGAGGGTCCACAGGGCCCAGGACAGAGCGCCGGTGAGGATGCTCATCAAGGCGGCCTTGGTGTACGGTGCCTTGCAATACAGGGCGTAGGTGATTACCGGCAGCAGGGCGCAGGCGCAGAGGCCCATGAACATTGCCGTGGCCCGAGCGATGATGTTGGCAGGCATCATGTAAGACAGAGCCACGGAGACCAGGATCATCACCACCGTGCCCACTTGGGAGGCCTTCTTGGTCTCGCGGCTACCGGCATGACGCCCACGCTTCTTCACGATTAGGCCCCACATGTCGTAACCGGCGGTGGTTCCCAGGGTATGGAAGAGCGAAGACAGGGTGCTCATGGCAGCCGCCAGCAAGGCCAAGGTGAAGACTATCACGAACAGGTCAGGCATGGATTGGGCGATGAAGAGCGGTATGATGGTGTCCGCGTTTCCACCTGCCGCATCGATGGCTAGCATCCCCTGCGTGTCCATGAAGTATACGTTGGCCAGGGCTCCAACCGTGAAGGCAGAGGTCAGGGTGGTGAAGACGAATATGCCGCCGATGAGCACTCCGCGGTTCAAGGCCTGGTCAT
>JBFWLS010000148.1:0-3290 GCA_050251995.1 Candidatus Methanomethylophilaceae archaeon | reverse complement strand
CTTCAGATAGCTGGCGCCAGAGTGTTTTCCCAGGCGCAGATGCCGACGGTTGCCTACTTGTTCCGGCTCAATGTACTCGTAAGTGGATGGATGGTTCATTATAGCGGCCACATGGATCCCCGATTCATGCGAGAAAGCGTTCTCGCCCGTAACTGGATGGTTGACTGAGCATTGATATCTGGCCATTAAGGATACCTGGCGGGAGAGCTCAGTCAGGTGTGTGAGGTCCAGACCAAGGTCCACATCGTAGAGGAAACGCATGGAGGCCGCGAACTGCTCTAACGGAACATTGCCGCACCTCTCCCCCATTCCATTCACGGTGGTGGTGATGGCATCCGCCCCTGCGAACACCGCCGCTAGGGCATTGGCGTTGGCTAATCCGAAGTCGTTGTGAAGGTGTACGGACACTGGACGTTGCACGCGGGACTTGACCTCCTTCACTAGGTTGCTTATGCCCTCCGGAGTGATGCATCCTAAGGTGTCGGTCACCCCAAGGCGGTCTGCTCCCGCCTCTTCCACCGCATGGTACATGCGCATTAGGAAATCGAAAGGCGTGCGGGTGCCATCCTCACAGCTGAAGCTCACCTTCACCCCGTGGGATTTGGCGTACTCGACCGCTTTCACCGACTGGTCCAGGATCTCCTGCTGTGTCACGACATGGCTGTACTTGTGACGTAGGTGGACGTCCGAGGTTCCGGCGAAGAGGAGGACTATGTCCACGTCTGCCTGCAGGGCACAGTCGATGTCCGACTCGCGCGCCCTGCTCAGGCTAAGGATCCTGGCATCGAGCCCCAGGTTGGAGATGGCCTTGATGGTCTCCATCTCATGTCGGGACACTGCAGCGAAACCGGCCTCTATCTCAGGCACACCGGCCTCGCTGAGCATACTGGCAATCTTCAGTTTGTCTTCATGACGGAAAGCTACCCCCGGCATCTGTTCCCCATCTCGCAACGTGGAATCATAAACCGTTACATTGCCCAGCTTTGGGCGAGGGTTGTAGGGGCATTCTGTCAACATGCTCTCAGGCAACATATAGCAGTTTATAATTATTTATCCGCGTAATCGCTCACTGATAATTGCATACTGGCATCATGTTTATGTGCTTGGATAGGCTATCATATCGCAGGATCAGTGATGTTTGGATGACTACGGAAAACGAGAAGATGTTCCTGTTGTGCACGGACGGATCGGAGAACTCCTACAGAGCCGCAAGCTACCTGGCCAATCTGGCGCAGTGCTTGAGGGGGAAGGTGACCCTACTGCATGTGGTCCGGAAGGAGGAGGCGGCGGTCCTGGGGGATGACATCAGGGATCCAGAGGCGGGGACGACCGGGAAGCGTTTGAACGCTGCCATCGCCATCCTGCGCGATAAGGGATTGGATTTCACGGTCTCCGTGCAGATCGGTGACCCTGAGCAAGTCATCCTAGACATGTCCAGCAGCTACGAGGCCATCGTCATGGGCTACAAGGGAGTGAACGAGCGCCGGATAGCTGAGGTCCTATTGGGCAGCGTGGCCGACCATGTGCTGCGGCACACCAAGAAGCCGGTAATCCTCGTACCATGAGCCATGGAGCAAGACCCCCCCGCGATTCCTGAGCACATCCTGGTGCGTCATGGGAAGCTGTGTCTACAAGTACCTCGGTCCCTATTCAAAGGACCTGAGGCGGATCTGGACCCCCGCTCTCTCCCATCCTTCCAATCCCGGTTGCGCTCCCGTTATCCGTGGCTAACCGAGAACGCCCTGGAGGTCATCATGCTCAACGCCCGCAGAGAGATGAGAAGAGTGCTGTGGGAGGAGAAGAGAGGGGCCACGGCGGGAAGGGAGTTGATGTCCCGAGGGCAGGTGCAGAGTTCCATCCACCATCTGAAGGAGCATCTGCAGGATTACCCAGGAGATTCAGATGCCTGGTACGCTTTGGGTGAGGCTCTTTGCAAGGCCGGACGAACCGAGGAAGGATATCAGGCGTTCCGCAGAGGTAGGGACCTATTCTGATCCTGAGAACAAGGCTTGGATGGCCGCAGTGATTTCTGGCACAGTCGCTCCCCAAGGCACCTTGGCCACCCTTCCTTCGATCTTGTGCCCGTTTTTGATCTTGCAGCACTTTACGAGGGTGGGGATGTCGTCATCCGGTATGAAATCGGCAGGACAGACATTGATGAACGGGACTTCCCTCTTGTACAGGGATTCAAAGATGCGTAGGGATAGGTGACACCCAATCAGGGTGACCTCATGATGCAGTTCCGGTGCTTGGTCCAGGAAATACACCGGCCGGTCGGCCTTTAGCCCGGAAACCTGGCAGGGAAACATAACTGCCTCCGTTCTCACCTCATCCACTTTTTCCTGCATGTCGATGTCCACCAGGGATGGAAGTATGGGCAGGTCCAAGAAGCCAGAGTCCATAGACTGTCGTACCAAACAAGAGAGTTTGGATGGAGCGGGCGGGATGTTGTCCAACACTCTGAGGTGAAGGGGTTCTAAGCCATGGACGAAGTTGACATGGGAGAACAAGCCTTCCACCACCAAGGTCTTGCCTGGATGCTGCATGGAAAGCTGTAGCAAGATCGAGGGGTTTAGGATGTCCAGCTTTGGGTCGCGAATGAAAACAGTGTCTTGGGGTAGAGATATGATGTCGTAGCCCAAGACAGGCCGGAAAAGCTCCTTGCCTTGGGCTTTGTGTATGTGGAGAACGGCGTACTCCCCCGCCCTTTTGAGAACCAGATAATCTGACCGAGCATAGGCCTTCTTGCCTTTCATGCCCTCGGCGATCCCTGCTTCCGTGAGAGGGTGCTCCACCTCTCGCACCGATAGATCTTTACAGTGTACAGGCAACATCCGGTGACTGGAAGTATGTCTAAGGTATTATTCATTTCTGCAGTTTCTGGACGCTCTCTTTATTATGCGTGGATATAGAAAGTATGAAATATCCTATTGAGGATTGCCGCATTGAAGCCGGGATAACATAGCGGCCATGTGGCGGACTGCAGATCCGCAGACGGGAGTTCGATTCTCCCTCCCGGCCCCATCTCATCATTCTGATGTCATTCTTCTTTCATCGTTGGTTATATATATCGGGGTCCGGCTTTTAGTTATCAATGGATGATATATCCATCCAACGAGGAACCATGCGGAGGATCGCCATCTATGGGAAAGGAGGCATAGGGAAATCCACCATTTCATCCAACCTCACGGCGGCTTTGTCCAGACAGGGTCTGCAGGTGTTGCAGATCGGTTGTGACCCAAAGCACGATTCTACCCGGCTCCTCACAGGCGGGAATCCGCCCACCACGG
>JBFWLS010000147.1:0-3337 GCA_050251995.1 Candidatus Methanomethylophilaceae archaeon | reverse complement strand
GGAGTGGTTGGAGGACTACCTGCTCGATAGCCACTGCAGCGTGCTGGTGGTAAGCCATGACCGCTATTTCCTGGACAAGGTATCCACCCGGGTGACAGAGATATCCAATGGCCGGACCCGGGAATACAAAGGCAACTACAGCGCCTTCATCATGAAGAAGATGCTGGAGCTGGAACGACAGGAGAAAGAGTACCGCCGATACAGCTCCCAGAAGAAAAGACTGGAGGATGTGGCGGAGGACCAGCACCGCAACAACTGGTTCAGCTCCATGCACAAGAACACCTTGAAGAGGATTGAGAAGCTGGATGAGAGGTCGGCACCGGAAGAGAGACCGGACATAAAGGTACGCCTCCAAGCAGCCTCTAAATCAGGGAAGAACGTGATCATAGCCAAAGGATTGGCGGTGGCCTTCGACCAACGCACAATATTCTCCGACGTGGACCTGGAACTGCACAAAGGTGACAAACTGGGCATCTTCGGTCCCAACGGGGAAGGCAAGAGCACACTGGTGAGGGCCTTAATCGGCCGCATCCCCTGCCAGGGAGATCTCTGGCTGGCCCCAGGTGCCAAGTTGGGGTATTACTCTCAGAACCATGAATCCCTGCAACTGCATCTTTCTGCGGAGGAACAGATACTGCAAGCCATAGGAGTGGACCGCAAGGCAGAGGCCCGCGGCCTCTTGGCCCGGATGCTGCTCACCGGGGAGGCCGTGGAGAGGCCGATGTCCACGCTTTCCGGTGGAGAGAGGGCCCGGGTCGCCCTCACCCTCCTGCTCCTGAAGGACACGAACCTCCTGGTCCTGGACGAGCCCACCAACTACTTGGACATACCGGTAAGGCATGCGGTGGAATCGGCCTTGAACGACTATGAAGGCACCATCATCGTGGTCACGCACGACCGTTATCTGCTGGATTCGGTCTGTAATCGGGTGGGGGAGCTCCGTGACGGAGTCTTACGCACCTTCAGCGGCACCTACTCTGAAATGAAGGGCAGAGAGAACATAACCGAGATTGTAGAGGATGCGGATGAGTACCGGGCCCTGTCCTCTTTCACCAACTGGGCCACGGGCCGAAAGTACGCCAAAGGCGACCGGATCCTCATCGCCCCATCGGAGCTGAAGAACTTCCAATGGGCGATGGACAACGACAAGCTGAAACGCACCGGTGGCCGGCAGCGCAAGAAGGTGTCCTTGGATCAAGAGGAATAGGAAGGGCAATAGGAGAGATGCCCGTCGGCCTGCGCGCCGACGGCTAGATGTTTTCAGAGCTCATCGTTGAAACCAGAGGAGCCTTCTGTGATGTCCAGATACAAGTAGTACAGCTCATCTGCGGAGAGACAACGCTTCAAGGCCACCGCAGCAGCGCGGGTCCTCTCCAGGAGGCGGGCGGCGGTCTCGTCATCCATTGTTATGCCCCGGGCTTTCAATGTTGAAACCAAGGTGTTGCGGCCAGAATGCTTGCCGATCACAATACGTCGGCAGAGACCTACCTCCTCCGGGGCGAAGGGCTCGTAGTTGCTCATCATCTTGATGACCCCGTCGGTATGGATGCCGGCTTCGTGCGCGAAGCAGTTGTCGCCGACGATAGGCTTCCAGGGAGGGATCACCCGGTTGGAGGCTTTGGCCACGAACTGCACCAGCTCCAAGAGCTTGCCGGTATCGATACCGGTGTCCTTCTTCAGGATGTGCTTGCTGGTCATGACAATCTCCTCCAGAGGGGTGTTGCCCGTCCTCTCGCCGATGCCCATGACTGTGGTGCTGACAAAGCGTGCCCCGGCCTTTATGCCAGCCACGGAGTTCGCCGTGGCCATTCCGAAATCGTTGTGGGTATGCATCTCCACATCGATGCCTACCTTGTCCACGATGGCCTTGACCCTCTCATAGGCGCTGAACGGGTCGTCCAGACCGATGGTGTCGCAATAGCGGATGCGGTCGGCACCCGCCTCCTTGGCAGTGCGTGAGAACTCCAAGAGGAAGTCAAGATCCGCTCGGGAAGCGTCCTCCGCGTTGCAGGAGATGTACAGTCCGTGATCCGCAGCATGACCGATGGCATCCTGAATAGAGGTCAACACCCACTCCCTAGACTTCCTCAGTTTGTGCTCGATGTGGATGTCGGAAGCGGACATGGACAGGGCAACGGAGTCCACTCCGCAGTCCAAACTGTGCTGCAGGTCCTCTACGCTAGCTCGGTTCCACCCTAGGATGGAGGCGTCCAGACCCATGTTGGCAATCTTTCGGATGGCTTTCTTCTCATCCCCCCCCATGGCAGGGATCCCAGCCTCGATTTGGTGAACGCCTATGTCGTCCAACATCTTGGCGATACGGAATTTCTCCAGATTGGCGAAGACAATACCGGCAGCCTGTTCACCATCCCTCAGGGTTGTGTCACAAAGGTTCACGGGATTAGCCAGCCTGGTGAGTACGTAATCTTTATTTCGCATTTTCATCCTCCATTATCCTCATAATTAATCTGGTGACAGTGAGAGATAAGAGCCCCACACTGGGGCTGATACAAATTAACAGACTGCATACGTGCTACTATAAAAAAGATTTTCGGTATCAAACAAAATGGATGCGAATAATGTCAAACATGATAGCGCAACAGTGCGGCAACCCCGCTCAAAGATTCGAGTTCCCGACCGGCATCGTGCTGCTCGGAGACCACCACCACCTCACCTCCCTGCGACTCCACGTTTCGCACCAATGAGTCTAGGTCCCGCTCCCGGATGAGGGAATCCAGGACCAGAAGGGTCTCCACGGCTCCTACCTTGGCCGCCGATTCCACTTCCTGAGGACCATAGGTGACCAGACCGTCCTTTCCCAGACGTTCCAGCACGGTCTCCATAAGGCTGACTTCCAATGCCACCCGTGAGTCTCGGAGCACCTCCGCCCCCAAGCCCTTCTTCATCATCTCATGGATCCCTGCCATCCCCGACTGGCCCGTATGATAAGAGGCAGCTTGGGAGAAGACCTCGGGGAAACGTTGTTTCCCATCCTCTATCAAGGCCTCCTTGGCGAAACCTGGACCCAAGACCACAAGGGGCGTGCCCGGCTCTATGACGGACTGCAGCTTGGCTGCTATCTCTCCATGATAATCCAGGCCAGCGTCCTTCTCGACATACTGTTTCCCGGACCGGCCGGATCGCACCACTGCCAGCTCCTTCATCCCGAACTGACGGAGGACGGCGATGCTGGCCTCGTCCTGGTCCATGGCCACGAAGACGATGCGTGGCTTTCGGGAGTCCTCCATGGCTCTATGGAGCCTGCCCACCTGCGTATCCCGCCAATGCTCTTTCGTCAGAGTGAGTATATCGCCGGTCTCGAACACCAGGGTATGAT
>JBFWLS010000146.1:0-3392 GCA_050251995.1 Candidatus Methanomethylophilaceae archaeon | reverse complement strand
AAAGTACGCGCTACAGAACGCGGTGTTCTTCAAAGGCAAGGCCAGCCCTAAAGCGGTGGCCGGGAAGGTTCTGGGCGAATGCCCTGAGTTGCGTTCCCGCTCCGCCGAGGTGCTCCCCATGGTCAATGACATCGTGGCCGAAGTCAACTCCTTAGACCTCCAAAGCCAGACCGCGGCCTTGGCCGAATATGACCCTTCCTTGATGCAGAAACAGAAGAAGGAGCGCCATTACGAGTTGCCAGACCTGGAGGATGCCGAAAAGGTGGTCATGCGAATCGCTCCCGGTCCATCCGGCCCCCTGCACATCGGGCACTCTCGCGTGGCGGTGCTGAACGACGAATATGTCAAACGTTACAAAGGTAGGTTGATCAACCGTCTTGAGGATACAAACCCAGAGAAGATCGACCCCGATGCCTATGACATGATACCGGAGGACCTGGAATGGTTAGGGGTCAAAGTGCATTGCACCGTCAGGCAGAGCGAGCGCTTCCAGCATTACTATGACGTCACCCGTCGCCTAATCGAATTGGGCAAAGCTTTCGTCTGTACCTGTCCTGGCGACAACCTCAAAAACCTGAAGGCTGAGATGAGGGCATGCCCCTGCCACGGTCTGAGCGTGGAGGAGAATCTGGAGCGTTTCGACCTTCTACTCTCCAACGCCTATTCCGAGGGCGAGGCAGTGGCAGTGATAAAGACCGACATCGCCCATCCAAACCCCGCCCTAAGGGATTTCGTGGCTCTGCGCATCGTCGACCATCCACACCCATGCACGGGATCCAAATTCAATGTGTATCCGATGATGAACCTCTCCGTGGCCGTGGACGACCATATGATGGGCATGACGCACGTCATCCGGGGCAAGGACCATCTAAACAACACCCTTCGTCAGGAATACATCTATGATTACCTGGGTTGGCAGAAGCCTCACTTCCACCATTATGGTCTGGTCAACATACCAGACACCGTCTTGAAGACCTCCCTCATACGCAACAGCATCAAGGAGGGCACCTACACCGGTTGGGATGATGTGCGCACCGGGACCCTGAGAGCCTTGCAGAGGCGGGGCATATCCCCTGATGCCATCCGGCGATATTGGATCGAAGGGGGGATGAAAGCAGTGGATATGCAGTTCTCCTGGGACACCTTGTTCTCAATGAACCGGGAGATCGTCGATGATTCGGCCAACCGATACTTCTTCGTCCCCTCACCCACGGCGCTGCGCTTCCACGGTATCGAGTTCTTGGAATCGCATGCCCCCCTGCATCCAGACCATCCAGAAAGAGGCTGTAGACACAGCCAGTTGCGGGAGGGAGATGATATCTTTCTTGCCCCGGAAGACCTGCAGCTTCTGCAAGAGACAGGAATGGTGCGGCTCAAAGACCTGTGCAACATCCAATACCAGGACGGGGCCCTCTATGCCGGGACGGACCTGGCGGTATTGAAGAAGGGCGTCAAGGTGGTGCAGTGGGTGAGCGTTGCCTCCTCCCCCTTGGAGGTGTTGATGCCAGACGGCGGCATTAGCAAAGGCCGGGTGGAGAACGACCTGCTCCAAGAACAGGGAGACATGGTGCAATTAGAACGCTTCGGCTTCGTGCGCCTGCACCGACAAGGACGGCAGGTCTCAGCGGTGTTCTCGCATCGTTAGAACACCTGCAAAAGCAGATTGAAAAACGAGCCCACGGCAAAAGCCAAGCTAATGGAGCATAGGCTGATCAAAAGCGTATCCCTTAGCCCAAACTCCCTCCACAGCACGGCCATAGTGGCCAAGCATGGCAGGTAGATAGCCATCACCAAGCCGAAGATGAAGAACTGCTCCGGGCTGAGATAGACGGAGAGGTCGGAGACAGCCCCCACAGAGAAGAGCGTCAGAAGCATCCCCAAAGCCATCTCCTTCCTGATGACACCCACGATGAAGGATATGATTGTTAACGCCGGCAGGCCCAGGAGGCCCACTGTTAGGAAGGTGAACGGGTCGATGATGAATGTCAGGGCATCGTAGGCGACGAGAATCTCCACCCCTATGCTGCCCACGAACAGGAGTGGGAAGGCTATGAGGAAGAAATCCTTGCTACGGCTCCAGGTCTTGAAAGCCACGTTCCTGATGCTGGGGATGCTGAGTTCGGGTATCTCCATAGCCAGGTACGTGGGCTCGTAGCGTAGCCAACGATCCATGAGCCTGCCCAGGACTAACATTAGGCCTAGAAGGACCACGAATATCAGCGCGGCATAGGCCAGACCTGCAAAACGAGCCGTTATGCCCAGAATGATGGCCATCTGTGCCGAGCAGGGCACGGTCATGACAATGATGGTTGCCAGGATGAGCCTCTCCCTGCGAGTGCCCGCAGTGCGGGTGGCCAGGATAGCAGGCACAGAGCATCCGAACCCCACCATCATGGGTATAACCGCCCGCCCGTGCAGGCCGATGCGATGCATGACGCCATCCAGGAGCACCACCGCCCGCGGCAGGTAGCCGCTGTCTTCCAGGACACCCATGAAGATGTAGAAGACAACGATATACGGTATCACCAGTACCAGGATAGCCGTTATGCTCTGGTCAATCCCCGTGGCTATGGTCTCACCCAAGGTGCCGCCGATGGATGCCCCCCAGGCGATAATGGCATCGCCCACGAGATTGTCGTAGATGCCGGATATGAACTCGTCCAGCAGACTGCCAAACAGTACTATCCCTAAGAACAGGCCACCGAGGACTGCGATGAGAATAGGTATGCCGGTCAGAGGCCGGAGGGTAATGTCGGATATCCTCTCCCGATAGGAGAGCCCTTGCTCCAGCGGCTTCTGCACCAGCTGAAGTATCCCACCTGCCTCGCCGTATCGGTCCCGGTTGATGTGCACATCGATGCTCTCGCCGTGCTTTCGTTGGAACTCCTCGGCCATGGACATGGCCTTCTCCCTCATATCGTCCGGGAGGAGTGAGGAGAGATGCTCGTTACCCTCCAGCAGCTTGATGGCCGCCCCGCGGCTGGGATATGGCAGCTCGGGTGGCACCATCGGCAGGAGTTCCTGCAGATGGTCTTCGATATGAGCATCATAGCGGACCTGGAAGGATGGTGGGGTGACACCATCCGACATCATGACATCGGCCAACTCCTCTATGCCCTCTCCATGCTTGGCAGAGATGGGCACGATGGGGATGCCAAGCTCTCGGCGCAGGGCTTCCACATCCAAGAGGAAGCGTCGGCGAGCCAGATCCATCTGGTTCAGGGCCAGTATGACTGGGTAGCCCAGTTCCATGATCTGAAAGAGAAGCACAAAGGAAGGCTCCAAACGGGTGGCATCCGCCACTAAAATGATTTTGTCCGGGTGATCGTCACCGAGCATGCGCAGGGCCACTACTTCGTCCTCGGACTCTCCAGAGAGGGAATAGGTTCCTG
>JBFWLS010000145.1:0-3414 GCA_050251995.1 Candidatus Methanomethylophilaceae archaeon | reverse complement strand
TATCAGGCTCTTCATCGCCCTTAATAAGCCAAATGCATCGTATACTTACGAAGCAATACGAGGCCACGGCTCGTACCGATCTACAGAGGAAGAAGGGAGATGGTTTTTCATACCCTTGTCCTATTACGAAAACGTGGGCTTCCCAGAGATCTTCCTTACCGGTATGCTCCTGGCTCTAGTCTTGCTCCTCATGCTCGCCAAGAGGCTCATGGCGAGACCGAGGGAGAAGGAGGAAGAGGACGGGGGAGTCGTCCCGGAGATGAAACCGATAAGGGATGAGAGCGTGGTCTGCCAGATCTGCCTGGGGGACGTGGACCCAGGTTGTGAGTACCGCGTCTGTGCCTGTGGCGCGACATTCCATCCAGTCTGCATCGACCGCACTGGCTTCTGCCCCTACTGCTCTGCCGGGTTCACCGAGGCCGGGTTCCATATGGAGAGGACGAGGGGAGACCCCCGGGACAACGATGACTGCTGCCCTATCTGCGGACGGGCGGTCTTCGGGAAGATCTGCGAGTGCGGTGCCCTCTTCGCGGATGAGAGCGGGGAGATTGATTGTCCTGTCTGCGGAGCCACGATCCCCTCCGGGGAGGAGACCTGTGCCCGTTGCGGTGAGAGCTTCGAGATATTCGTCCCCCACAGCTGCCCGGTCTGCAAGGCAATCGTGCATGAGGGCCAGAGGGTGTGCCGCTGCGGCCTGGTCCTAGACGACCTCTGCCCGGAGTGCGGCTGGAAGCTCGGCCCCCTGGAACAGGCCTGCCCCATCTGCGGATTGGACTTCGAGATGGTGGACAGGGATGGGCTTTTGTAGTCTATTGCCATAACTGGCAGGCATGGTGGTGAAAGAGAAGAGGGGGCGGCGGCGATACATCCTCTTCCGCATGTCGTTCCCGTCCAGGGACAAGGGGTCGTTCATCAGCTTCATCCACCAAGCGGCCATGTCGGAGGGGAGGCCGGCGCCCTATGTTATACAGGTCCGGGAGAATCTGGTAATACTGCGATGCTCGCCAGCGGAGCGGGAGGACCTTATCTCATTCATGGGCCGTCTTGGCGGTGAGTCCCTCCTATGCTCCGGCACGCTGCGGAAACTGCGGCGGTCGCATGGGCTGTGAGCATGCAGCGCAATCATTATACTGCCTATCATTGCCTTTAGGAGGTAAATTCATAAATACTCCCTTTTAATAACCGAAAGCTGAATAGTGATAGTTGGAGCGTTATATATGCAACCAGGACAAATGGCTTATGACAGGGGCATAACGGTATTCTCTCCTGACGGCAGGTTGTTCCAGGTGGAGTATGCCCGTGAAGCTGTTAAGAGGGGCACCACCACCATCGGCTTGAAGTTCAAGGACGGTGTGGTTCTAATCGTCGACAAGAGGATTTCTAGCAGATTGATGGAGCCGAAATCCATTGAGAAGATCTTCCAGATCGATGAGTACATCGGATGCGCCACCTCCGGCCTCGTGGCCGATGCTCGCATACTCGTGGACCAGGCCAGACAGACCGCGCAGGTGCACAAGGTGACCTACGATGAGAACATCGGCCTGGAGAGCCTTGTGAAACGCATCTGCGACTACAAGCAGAACTACACCCAATATGGCGGAGTGCGCCCCTTCGGTACCGCCCTCCTCATGGCCGGAGTCGACGACTACGGCTTCCACCTCTTCGAGACCGACCCCTCCGGGGCATTGGTTTCCTATAAGGCAGGAAGCATAGGGTCTGGACGGGCGACGGTCATGGAACTCTTCGAGAAAGAGTACCAGGAAGGCATGAAGTTCGAGGACGCCCTGCAACTGGGCCTGCGCGCCTTGGCGGCGGCCACGGAGGAGAAGCTCGTCCCCCAGAACGTCGAGGTGGGTGTCGTGCGCAGCAATCAGCCCTTCCGTCGTCTGGACGAGAAGGAGCTGGAGAAGCACTTGAAGAAGATGGAATGAGAGAGGCAGAGTGGTTCTGATGGTAAACCTTGAAGAGGCCATCGTCGCCCGGTTGGAATCCCACGGAGAGACGTTCGAGATCCTCATCGACCCCGATGTGGCGAGGATGATCAGAGACGGCAAGGACGTGGACCTCCTGGAGCATGCGGCGGTGGAGGAAATCTTCAACAATGCCAGCAAGGGCACCCGAGCCTCGGATGACAAGCTACAAGAGGTGTTCGGCACCGATGACGTGTCGGAGATAATGCGGCAAATCATCATCCGGGGAGAGGTACAGCTCACTGCCGAGCAGCGACGGGAGATCATGGAGTCCAAGAGGAGACAGATCATCTCCGAGATCGCCCGCAACGCCATCAACCCCCAGACCAAGACCCCTCATCCCCCCATGCGCATAGAGATGGCACTGGATGAGGCCAAGTTCCGGGTGGACCCGTTCAAGCCCCTGGCCGTGCAGGTCAAGGCGGCCATGGACGTCCTCCGGCCCCTGATGCCCATACGCTTCGAGAGGAGCAAGGTGGGCGTGCGCCTGAAAGGGGATGACTACGGCCGTTGCTACGACGACCTCATCCACTTCGGCGTGGTGCAGAGGGAGGAATGGCAGAGCGATGGCTCATGGATAGGCGTGCTGGAGATACCAGCCGGGGTGAGGGACGAGCTGGTGGCTCGCCTCAACGCCAAGACCAAGGGCAAAGCGGACGTCAAGCTGCTCTGACCAGACCCAATTTACATTCGTGATGTGATATTATGGAAACTGAAAGCGTCAAGCCGGTGCGCGAAGTTGTCGTTCCCGGCGATCTCCTGAACGAAGGGGATCTGAAAGCCGGCAATGGCACCTACGTGCTTGACGGGAAGATTTACGCCTCCCTATTGGGCGTGAAGAGTGTTGCTTCGAACTATGTTGATGTCATACCCCTGGGGGGCCGTTACATGCCCCATCCTGGGGATTCCGTCGTTGGTGTGGTGATAGATATCGGGCCATCGAACTGGCTGGTGGAGATCAACTCCCCATATCCTGCCCCCCTGCACGTCAATGAGGTGCCTTGGAGGGTGGAGTTCGGGGACACCGCCCGGTTCCTCAACCTGGGCCATGTGATACTAGCCAAGGTGCTCATGGTGGATGAGACCATGAAAGTCCAAGTCACCATGAACGAATCCGGCCTGCGGAGGCTGGAGGGCGGGCATCTGGTGGAGGTCTCCCACTCCAAAGTCCCACGTGTAATCGGCAAGGGCGGCTCCATGATCCAGATGATCCAGACCATGACCGACTGCCGCATCTTCGTGGGGCAGAACGGCCGCATATGGATCGATGGCGAGCTACCGAACATGCTGGTGGCGGAAGGGGCCATCCGGATGATAGCTGCCGAAGCGCACACCAACCGTCTCACAGAGAGGGTGAAGGAATTCCTGGAGAACAAGGCCGGGGATTTGGTGGAATAAAACTACAGGTGATCGCAATGTCAATGGAATCAGATATCAAATTCAT
>JBFWLS010000144.1:0-3421 GCA_050251995.1 Candidatus Methanomethylophilaceae archaeon | reverse complement strand
TGACCGCCCCTCTGGTCATGCTGACCTGGTTCGACGTGGACGACAGTGCGAGCTTGATTAACCTAAACTTCACTCAGACCAAGGACGCGTTGGACGAGATGAGGGACTCGGACAACTACATATACGTCTTCGTGGCTCATGGCGTTCTAGGCTCGGTCACCACGCGCTCCTTCGCCCCATTCGACGCCCCTTACCCTCCATTGAGCAACGCCACGTCCGCCTTCTTCAACGCCCAGAACGTCAGCGGCACCTTGGTGGTCATGTGGTTCCCCGTTTCCCTGGCCGGTGTAAACCTGGATGAGTACCACATGCATTTCCTGGCAGACGACCTGAGCATCGGCGGTCACGTAATGGACTTGGAGCTACAGGGCATGCAGGTGGAGATGGACCGCACCCCCGCTTTCCAGTTGGGGCTTCCCCTTACGGACGCCTTCCGCGACTGGGAGTTCGGACAGGACGACCGGGACGTGGAGTGAACGATCAAAGGAACGAACGAGCACTCCGCATCAGGGAGTCCACGTGCTTCAACGGCATGCCCCGGTGCAGGGAGCATGAACACATGAACACGTACCCCTGCCAAGGATGGAATATCCTCAGGAAAGCCTGCGTCTCAGCATGGATACGCCCCTCAGGGCCCAGCATGAGGGTGGAGATCGTGTCCACCCCTCCCATGTTGCACACCCGGCCGCGGATGTGATCCCGGATAACCACCGGGTCGTTGTTCTCCGCGAACTGTAAACCCTTGATGCCCGTCTCCAGCGCTACATCCAGATAGGGAAGGTTCGCAGGATCGACAAGGTTCCCATGCGGGTGGAACACCACCGGGAGGCTGAACTCTCCTGCCGTCCTCACCATCCTCTCCAACCCTGGTATGGTCATCTCCCGCAGGGTCTCCGGGCGGAAGATCTCCGGATTGTCCGTGGCAGCAGCGATGAAACAGGCATCCAGATCGGCAACGGAAGCCGCTTCTTTCAGATACTGTCGGGACAGCAGGACAGCATGGTCGATGATGGCCTTGGCCAGCTCCGGTTCCAGCTCCAAATCCATGATGAGGTTCTCCAAGCCACGTAGCAGTGCGGCTTTGGTGAGTGGGCCTTCAACGTTGAAAACTGTGGCAGCCACCCCCTGCAAGGACTGTGCCACCCGCTCGTAGCAACGTAGCACCTGCGGGAAGGGGCCCTCCTGACCTAAGCATGGCAGATACAGCTCCGGGTCAGAGATATCCTGGAAAGGATGGCGCACGATGCTGGGAATCCCGTAATCCGGATAGGAAACCTCGCCTCCCATCAATTCGATGTCCAATCCCACATGGTGAACACACCCCACCACGGCATCCTGTCCCAACCGGCGGTGCAATGCCATGATGGACCGGTAAGCCTTCTCGGCATCGTAGCGGCCGGCACACACCTCGGGCGTGCGGTAGCCACTTTCGTCCAAACACAATGTCAGGTCCCGCAGAAAGACCGGGGCTCGGTCGGGCCGTTGACACGACAATGCACTAAGGAAGCGCTCCTGGCCGTTCATGTGAATCACCCTAGAGGCAGGAAGCGCAGGTCTGTGTGCTCTCGCACCACCGGCAGACTGTCGATCTTGCCGAAGGCGAACATGGCCTGGGCCGCCTTGTCTATGCTGTCCTCATCGGTCTGATTGAAACCCACGGCATAGAGCTGCATGGCGCTGCATCGGCCCTGGTCGAGGATGGACAGACCGGTCCGTGAAGAGCATATCTGCATCGACTCCTCCCAGTGTCCATTGATGAACTCCGTGGCTCGGACCAGAACATCCACCATCGCTTCTATCGCCACTGGGTTATCCCGCAGCAGCTTGGCCGACGCCACCAGGACAATGGGGTATGTGCTGCCCAAGCCGGAGGAGTTGCCTATCTCATGCACCGCAGAGCCACAGAGGTTCTCCGTGTTCACGGCCCAAGGCTCGCTGCCGGCCATGGCATCGATGCCCCCAGTGTGCATAGCCTGAGCCAGGTCACGAGGGTCCATGGGAACGATGGTGATGTTGGATGCGTTTACGTCATTCTCGGTGGCCCAGTTCAGGAAGGCGGCGTGGGTGCTGGAGCTGGCCTGCAATCCCACTCTCTTACCCTCCAGGTCCTCGGGCCCGAGTATTGAGGATGAGGCGATGAAACGATGCACCCCCTCCCCACTGATTATTCGCGCCACGATCTTGGCCCCGGTGCCTTTGGTTATCAACTGCACCGCCGGGCCGTCCCCCATCACCGCCATGTCCACAGAGCCGGTAATGAGCGCTTCCGCCGCTTGTATACCACCAGTAACCAACTTGGCCTGGATGTTACTCTCCTCCAGCCACCCTTTCTGATCCGCCACCATCATGGTCTCATAGTTAACTTTCTCGGAATAGGCCACGTTGACTGATGACGACATGAGCAGAGGCAAGGCGGCGACGGCAAGCGCCAGCAAGAGAAGGGAGACCGCGGCGACAGCCATAAGCTTGGTGGGTCTCATCACCGCCCCTCCATGTGGATGAGATTGTTTTGCAGGCCTCCCGTACAAGGGCAGGCCTGCAGACGTTCGGTCATCTCTCCTCGTATGCGCATCATGCCAGGGTCGGACAGGTCCCTCGGCCATGGAGCGTCGATGCGCCACTCCTGCGATACCTTTCCTGGAGGGGCAGACATCAGCACCACCCTGGTCCCCAACGTCAAGGCCTCATCGATGTTATGGGTCACGAAGACCACGGTCTTCCCCTCCTTCCTCCAAAGTTTCAAGACCTCGTTGTCCAGCTTACGTCTGGTCTGCTCGTCCAGACTGCCGAAAGGCTCGTCCATGAGCAATAACTCCGGCCCCATGGCCAGCGCCCTGGCTATGGCCACCCGTTGTTTCATCCCACCGGATAGATCGACCGGCCGGGAAGCGGCGAATTCTTCCAGCCCCACCAAGCAGAGGTACTCCCTGGCCCTCTTCTCCTTAGCTTCCGGATCGCCGAAGCGGCCTGGGATGGAGAACATCACGTTATGCAGCACGTCCATCCATGGGAAGAGGCTGTATTCCTGGAACACCACGCCGCGCTGGGGGGAGGGGCCGGTTACTGGCTCGCCCTGGTAAAGGACCTGCCCCCGACTGGGAGACTCGAAGCCGGCCAAGAGGTTCAAGGTGGTGCTCTTGCCACAGCCGCTGGAGCCGATCATGCAAAGGAACTCACCCTCCTCGATGTCCAGACTGACATCGTTCAGCGCCACCAGCCCCCTGCCGAGACGGGCGTCCAGGAAGACCTTGGAGACCTGATGGAGGCTGGCGATCATACTCCTCCCTCCTCCTCCAGGCCGAGCCGGTGACGCACAGTGCCTTCCAGACTGGCGAAGAGGACCTTCTCGATGGTCAGGCCGATGATGCATATGACCATGATGCTGACGAAGGCCGCGGTGAAGTCAAGGTTGTACCGGGAT
>JBFWLS010000143.1:0-3428 GCA_050251995.1 Candidatus Methanomethylophilaceae archaeon | reverse complement strand
CGGGGGATCTCATCCGATGCCAGGGATACAGGCAGACGTAGGAGCTTCATGGCCACCTCAACGTTGGAAAAGGGACCCCAACAGCAGCGGCGAGAAGCGTAGCAGGGAGGGCAGGTGGCGCAGCATCTTGGGAGCCAAGCTGCTGGGGTGGTCTATGTCCCCTTTTTGCAGAAGCGCCGAGACATCGTCCCGGTCCAGGAGCTGAAAAGCCTCATCCAGCTTTCCGTCGCTCATACGCACGTAGATGCGACGTAGACGGTAGCCCTGGCTCAGTTCCCTGCCCACTGTCTTCTTCCATCTCCTCTCATAGGCTGATAGGTAGCCGGAATCCAAACGGTCCGCCTCCAATGCCTGGGATGCGGTCTGGGCCAGGCAACGGGCGGCGCTCAAGCCTGGTTGGAGGCCGCCCCCGGATACAGGTTTCACCTGCCCGGCGGCATCTCCCAGAAGCAGGAGCCTCTCGCCATAGCTACGTGGCCTCCCTCCCAATGGTATGCGGCCGTTGTGGCGGCGCAGAACCTTGGCATCGGTAAAGCGTAGGGATTCCAAGAGGTGGTTGAGGTAGACGTTGGGGGGTCCGTGCTCCCAGGAGACACAAAGACCAACGCGTGTGAAATCCCCCCCTGGCAGGGACCAAGCGAAGAAACCGGGTGCCACCTGGCTACCCACGAAGATGTCGACCATGTCCTTCTCCGAGGACTCGATGTCAAGATCGACCTGCAGGCCGCGCACCCATTCCCGTGGAGGGTTGCCACCCATCGAGCGGCCTATGCGGGAGTTCTGGCCATCAGCGCCCACCAGCAGTCTCGCCTCCATCTCCTGGATGCCACTCTGTCTATAGCAGAGGCTCAAAGCATCTGGCTTCAGGGAATGGCTCAGGTATTGGGCGGAGTACTCGATCTCCGCCCCTGCGTCCAAGGCCTTCTCGGCCAGCAGACTATCAAAGAGGGAGCGGTCGATGACCGTGGCCTTACGCTCCGGGCTACGGACGCTGAGCACCCCGCCACCGGGGAAATGCACCCGGGCACCATGTATTGAGTTCAAGACTGGGCAGTCCGTACCAGCCAGACGAAGCACCCGGTCCGACACCAGCCCAGTGCATTGCACTGGCTCGCCACTGACAGCATGCTCCTCCAGAACCGTGACGCGATATTTCGGGGCCAGGAGGGAGGCGGCCATACAGCCGGCCGGCCCCGCCCCCACCACTGCCACCTCGGGGTTCATGTACCCTCTGGCTTCACTGGCTCTTGGTCTTCTCCCAGTCGGCCAGGAACATCTGGATGCCCTCTTCCGTCTTGGGATGGGAGACCATCTTCTTCAGCACGTTATAGGGTATGGTGGCGATATGGGCACCCACGGAGGCCGATTCCAGCACATGCACGGGATGACGGATGCTAGCAGCGATGATCTCGGTGTCGAAGTCATAGTTGTCGAAGATGTCCAGAATCTGCGCCACCAGGTCCATGCCCACGTGCCCGATATCATCCAGACGTCCCACGAAGGGCGAGACGTAGCGGGCTCCGGCTTTGGCGGCCAACAATGCCTGCTGGGGTGAGAATATCAAGGTCATGTTCACATCGATGCCCTCCGAGGACAGCACCTTGGTGGCCTTGAGGCTCTCGATGGTCATGGGCAGTTTCACATTCACGTTCTGATGGATCTGGGCCAGCTCGCGGCCTTCAGCGACCATCTCCTCCGCGGTGAGGGAGACGGCCTCCGCCGAGATGGGGCCGTTTACTATCTTGGCAATCTCCTCCACCAGGGTCTTGAAGTCCGTGTTCTCCTTGGCAATCAGGCTGGGGTTGGTGGTCACTCCATCCAGGATTCCCCAACTGTTTATTTCCTCGATCTGTTTCAGGTTGGCGGTGTCTATGAATATCTTCATTCTATCTCCTCCATAGGAATCCCTTGCGTTTCTTGGTCTTCTTGCCGATGACCTTCTTGGCGCAGAGGGTGATGTTCTCCGCCGTGAGCCCGTACTTCAGCATAAGGTCCACCGGTTCGCCGGACTCCCCGAAGCTGTCGTTGACGCCCACGCGGAGCAAAGGGTAATTGTCATTCTCCGCCAGGTACTCCGCCACCGCTGAGCCCAGGCCCCCGATGACACTGTGCTCCTCTGCCGTGACCACGCACTTGGTGCGGTCCAGAGAGGCGGCCAGAGTCTCATGGTCCAGAGGTTTGATGGTGGACATGTTCAGCACCTCGGCGTTGATGCCCGCCTCCTTCAACTGGCGGGCGGCCTCTAGAGCCAAAGACACCATCTGGCCGGTGGCCACGATGCTCACGTCTTTGCCTTCCTTTACAATGCGGGCCTTACCGATCTCGAACTCATCCTCTTTGCTGGTTATCAGGGGGAAGTCCGCCCGACCCAGCCGCATATAGCAGGGGCCGTCCCATTCCGCCATGGCCATGGTGGCCTTGTACGCCTCCTCCGCATCCGCAGGGGATATCACGGTCATGTTCGGTAGCACACGCATCAAGGCCACGTCCTCCAGGGCCTGGTGCGAGGCTCCGTCGCCACCCACGCTGATGCCGCAGTGGGTGGAAACGATCTTCACGTTCAACTGCGGGTAGGCTATGGACTGACGTATCTGGTCCCAGCAGCGTCCGGTGGCGAACACTGCGAATGTGCTGGCGTACACGGTCTTGCCGGAGGCCGCCAAGCCGGCAGCGGTGCCCATCATGTTCTGTTCCGCTATGCCCACCTGGAAGAAACGGTCCGGGAAAGCGGCGGCGAAATCACAGGTCTTCGTGGACCCAGCCAGATCGGCGTCCAGGACCACCACGTTCTCATTCTTGCCACCCAGCTCTACCAAGGCCTTACCGAAGCAGCTCCTCTGGGCCACGAAGTTCATGCTCCCCCTCCCAGCTCCTGCAGCGCCTTGTCCTTCTCGTCGCGGGTGCAACAACGTCCATGGAAGCCGCAGTTGTTCTCCATGAAGGAAACGCCTTTGCCCTTGATGGTATCGGCAATGATCATCACCGGGCCCTTCAGGGTACGGGCCTGCTCGCAAGCATCGATTATCTGTCTGATGTCATGGCCGTCTATGGAAAGTACGTTCCATCCGAACGCACGCCATTTCTGTGCCAGGGGCTCCAGGGACATGGTGTCCTCCGTGAGTCCTGTGGTCTGCAGATGGTTGCGGTCTATGAAGACCACCACATTGTCCAGCCCATAATGGGCGGCCAGCATCCCGGCCTCCCAGTTCTGCCCGCTCTGCATCTCGCCATCACCGCAGAGGCAGAAAACACGATAGTCAAGTCCGTCCAGACGCGCTGCCAGGGCCATGCCGTTCGAGACGCTTATACCCTGCCCTAGAGACCCAGTGGACATCTCCACCCCTGGGAGCTTACCGAAGGCCGGGTGCCCCTGCAGACGGGAGCCCAGTTTCCTCAAGGTCATCAGCTCCTCCACAGGGAAGTATCCA
>JBFWLS010000142.1:0-3444 GCA_050251995.1 Candidatus Methanomethylophilaceae archaeon | reverse complement strand
TAATATTTTTCAGCCAAAATCGATTGTTAGGAATTCCCCGTAGAATCACGATTTTCCAAGTTTACACACTGAAGCATCATTTTCCATTTTTCGAAGGACTCGACAAATCATCTTAAATAGTAAGTATAACGCTGTTTAAGACGGTGATGGAATGGAGAACTGTGGGTTGAACGATTATTGCGAGACCATCCTCAACATCGTCATGGATGTCGTGGAGGACATCATCATCATCCATGATTCGGAATATACCATAGTCTGGATGAACAATGCCGGTTTGAAGGCCTTCAACATGAAAATCGAGGACGTCATCGGCACCCACTGCCATTCCCTCTTCTGTCGCAGCACTCCTTGCGATGATTGCCCTATGCCGCGGGTCATGACTCATGGCAGTATCGAGAAGAGCGAGAGAATGATCCCCGACCAGCCTCATTCTTACCAATGCACCAGCACCCCAGTCCTTGATGAGGAGGGGAAAATCCAGATGGTGGTCCAGCATCTGAAAGTCAAGCCTCCTCATGGCAGTGCCGCCCCCGATGCAATCGATTGAAACGGTCTTCTAGTTAGCTCCTCGGTGTCATCTAGTTGTGACACAAAGAGGATATTATGGCAGTTAAAGACCTGTTCGTGTCAAATTAATAATTTATTTTTTGTTAATTTAAATAAAATTAAAATAGTCGGAGAGTCAAGTACTGTTCTGGTGTTTAAAAATGGCAATCAAGATACCAGAAAAAGTGATGAAGCTGCTTAACGACCCGGCGGCGATCAAAGTCCTGACCTCTGTCTCGGCTTCCGGTGTGCCGCACTCCATCGTCGTCGGCTCCGGCATGGCGCCCTCCCCGGACATGATCGTGGCCGGCGAGGTCATGATGAAGGCCACCAGTGCGAACATCAAGAACAACCCCAAGGTGGCGGTCCTGGTCGTCAAGGCCGCAGAGTCCTACTTAGTGGTAGCGGAGAAGTCCGGACAGCTGAAGGAGGGCGCTCTATTTGATGGTATGAACGAGCAGCTAGCCAACAGCGGGTTGAAGGCTCGCTCCGTGTGGACCTTCACCCCGTTAGAGGTTTACGACCAGAGCGCCGGCCCGACTGCTGGTACCAAGCTGGCATAATCAAAAACCCCTTCCTCTTCTTTTATTCGTGGAAAACTTTATTCCCTTCTAGCCACATCCATGCGCATGGAGATGGACGCCCTTTTGCAGGAGTTGAGGCTGATATCGGCCGTTGGGCTCTTGCTGACAGTCATCGGCTTCTTCCTGGTGATGGTTGGTCAGAGCGTATTGTGGGGCGTAGTTCTGCTGGTCCTTGGGCTGATCATGGCCTCCACTTACCGAGTCACTGCGGTGATGCGGTTGAATTATGAGATGAAGCAGCGCTAAGGTTCTCAGAAC
Organism: Candidatus Methanomethylophilaceae archaeon; assembly: GCA_050251995.1. Taxonomy (GTDB): domain Archaea; phylum Thermoplasmatota; class Thermoplasmata; order Methanomassiliicoccales; family Methanomethylophilaceae; genus JAQUUA01. The sequence continues at coordinate 2,056 of JBFWLS010000142.1, read as the reverse complement.
CCTTCTACCTGCATTTTTAATATGTGTTTATTTATAGCAACCCCGCAAGGCGGATGATTTCATGAATCCCATCGAGATAGAAGGACTGACGAAATCGTATGGCGGTTTCAAAGCCATCGACACGTTGGACCTTAAGGTGAAAGCGAATAGCTTCACGGGCTTCCTGGGCCCCAACGGGGCGGGCAAGAGCACCACCATAAAGATACTGACCAACCTCATACGCGCCAGCTCTGGTTCCGCCTACCTGGGTGGTGTGGACATAACCAAGGACCCCAAGGCCGCCCTGGCCAGTGTAGGGTCGGTGGTTGAGACCCCCGAGTTCTACCCCTTCCTCACCCCCAGGGAGACCATGGACTACCTGGGGAGCATCAACGGCATGAGCAAGGAATCCATCCGTTCCAAGGGGGACGAGCTCATGCACATGGTGAAGATGGGGGAGTGGGTGGACAAGAAGATAGGGAAATTCTCCAAAGGCATGCGGCAGAGGGTGGCTTTGGCGCAGTCCCTGCTCTCGGACCCCAAGATTCTGATCCTGGACGAGCCCACCTCCGGCCTGGACCCACGTGGCATGGTGGAGATGAGGGAGATCCTGAAAGGCCTGCGGGACAGGGATATCACGGTCTTCATGAGCTCCCACATGCTGAACGAGGTGGAGGAGATCTGTGATCGGGTAGCTCTTATCGAGTATGGGAAGCTGCTTATCCATGACGATGTCAGCATCCTCACCCGGGGCACCGACCTCCGTCGTGTTGAGGTGCAAACAGTCAAAGACCTCAGCAAAGGGATCATGGACCAGGTCAAAGCGCTCCCTCTGGTGGAATCCGTCCAGCTCCAGGGCGACCAGGTGATGAACATCGACATGAGAGGGGATGAGAACGACCAGGCGGAGCTGCTGGAGAAGCTGAACCGCCTTGGGATCAAGGTTTACAGTATGACCACCGAGGGCCACTCCTTGGAGAGTCTGTACATGGACCTGGTCAAGGAGTCGAGGTGAGGACATGACCAATACATTGCCTTCTGATTTCGCTCAGATGCTGACCGTGACCCGCTACGAGATGTACAAGTTCCTGCGCGGGAAGAAGATCTACGTCATGGTAGGGTTGATGGCCCTGTTGATTATCCTCACCACTGCCATACCCCCTCTCATGGGTGTCGACCTTCCCTCTGACAGCAAGGCATTCATGTCCAATTATGTTTCCTGGGTCAGCACCTTGATAATCATTGCTGTGACGCTGTTCTCTGCCGGAGCCCTGGTGTCGGAGTTCGAGGAGAGGACCGGTTTCCTGTTGTTCCCCAGACCAGTGAAGCGATCCACCCTTTTCGCGGGTAAATACATGGCCAGCTTCTTGGTCTGTGCTGCTTTGACGGCCCTCTACTACCTGGTGTCCAGCCTGCTGTCCCTGTACTTCACCGGCTCGGTGTACTTCGAGACCTTATATTCCCTAGGACTGGCGATGTTGTTCATCATCGGAACCAGCGGCTTCGCCTTCTTACTCAGCTCGGTGATGCAGAAAGGGAGCACCGCCGCCATCTTGGTCTTCGCCACCCTCTTCCTAATCATGCCCATGCTGGAGGGGATAATGATGTTCGTGAACAGCGACCCGTTCTTCCTCCTCAGTCATGCCGGGATCTCCATCGGCAACGTCATCGATGGGCTGACCACCACTACGATTCCCATCGGGGAGGGCATGAGCGTCACCACCTATTATCCCAGGACGGATGTCGCCGCCGCGGTGATGTCAGTATGGGGCGTGGTCTGCTCGGCGCTGGCTCTGATGTTCTTCTATCGGCGGGAGCTGTAAACCATTTCCCATCCTCCTTTCTTCATTCCCGTTTTCGGGCCAGGAAGGCCACCCAGTTATTCTCTTCCCGGACGTAGGCCTCGGCATCCAGCCCCAGGCTTCGCAACAACGAGAGCATCTCATCGTTGGCCACCAGGCTCAGGCCGCACAGCCGGGTGTTCTCCTCGTTCTTAATCTGGAAGTCCGGATGGGGGTAGGCCTCGGAGACGATCATTAGCACACCGCCTGGAGCCAGCTCCCTGGTGGCCGCCTGT
>JBFWLS010000141.1:0-3445 GCA_050251995.1 Candidatus Methanomethylophilaceae archaeon | reverse complement strand
AATTAGGCCCTCGCTAGTTGAGGATTGGACCATGTTCGAGCTGAATGTTATGAGCAACACCCCTCTGGAGTCCCTTTCCGATGTGGATGAGGTGGCGGAGACCTTCCTGACGCAGATAGGCTACCTGCCCAAGGGATACGATCCCAAGACCGGCAGTGGTGATCTGCGGGAGAGCGTGCCGTACCGGCTTTTCATGGAACATTTCATGCGTCACCCCTCACGTCCCTGGACGGCAGAGGAGCTGGCGGTGTCCATGGACACCACCAAGCCCACAATCTACAGGCACATCAACAAGCTGAAGTCCCTGGACATCCTGGAGAGCGTGGAGGTAGGGTCGGACAGTAGTGTGAGGAAGGGCTACCGTATCCGCTACGGCGACCTGAACAAGGCCTGGAGCTTCACAGAGGCCAACGTAGGCATGGCTATGGAGGGCTATCGCAAGACGGTCTCCCATTTACAGCGGCTGATGCGCGACAGGGCGGGCATGGAGGGATTGGATGGATGAGCTTGAGATACGCGTGACGGCGGGATGGCGTTACCTGGTACACAGCCAGGGAGAAGGCGAGAAAGGACTGGACAGCATAGGGAGTTTCCTGGGCTACACATCGCTGGGTCAGGACACAGCCATGGTGATGGACATCGAGGCCCAGGACGGGACATCGAGGCAACGCATCATACCCACCGCCAGCATTCTGTACGTGGAGCTGTTGGAGCGCCGCCCGCTGACGGACGTGGAAAAGAAGGACGAGGTCTACTTCGGTTGAGCATCATGCGGGAAGGATTCCATCAACGTGTCATCTCCATGCTCTTGTCTGGGGAAATCAAGGACCGCGAGGCTCTGCAGAAGGCCAAGGTCAAACTGTGCCCGGAGTACGGTCTGGACGCCGTACCACCGAACTCGGAGATCCTGGCGCAGGTGCGGGACGAGGATCGGGCTGCCCTGTTGCCCTTGCTGATTCGCAAACCCATGCGGACCATGAGCGGCGTGGCCGTGGTGGCAGTAATGACATCGCCCCACCCCTGCCCGCATGGCAAGTGCAGCTTCTGCCCCGGCGGGGCCGATGTCGGTTCACCGCAGTCTTACACCGGGAAGGAGCCCGCGGCCCGTCGCGCCATCCGCAACGATTACGACGCATGCCGCCAGGTGCGGGACCGGATCCAACAGCTGCAAGCCATCGGCCACCGCACGGACAAGATAGATCTCATCGTCATGGGGGGTACCTTCACCTCCCGCGACCGTGACTACCAGGAGTCCTTCGTGCGCGGTTGTTTCGAGGCCATGAACGGGCAGCCCAGCGATAGCCTGCAGCAGGCGCAGGAGCGAAACGAGCTGGCGGCGCACCGTTGCATAGGGCTCACGGTCGAGACCCGTCCAGACGTCTTCGACCAGGAGCAGATCGATTGGTCCATGCGGCTGGGCACCACCCGGGTGGAGTTGGGGGTGCAGATCCTGGACGACGAGATATTGAAGGCGGTGAATCGTGGCCATGGGACGCGGGAGGTGGCGGATGCCACCCGCCGGGCGCGGGAGAGCGGCCTCAAGGTCTGCTACCACGTGATGCCTGGCCTCCCCGGCTCCTCGCCCCAGAAGGATTTGGAAGGCATCCGAAGGATGTTCGAAGACCCGGCCTTCCGTCCAGACATGCTGAAGTTCTACACCACCCTGGTCATCCCCGGCACCCCACTCTATGATAGCTGGAGGAGGGGGGAGTACGAGCCTTATGACACCGAGGCCGGCACCGCCCTCATGGCGGCCATGAAGGCCCTGGTGCCGGAGTACGTGCGCATCCAGAGGGTGCAGCGGGACATCCCGGCACCCCAGATCGCGGCTGGCATCATGAAGAGCAACATCCGCGAGCTGATCAAGAAGAGGATGGAGGAGCAGGGGCAGTCCTGCCGTTGCATCCGTTGCCGCGAGGTGGGCCATCGGGAAGTCTCGCTCGAGGACCCGGATGCGGTGGTGGAGAATGTCATGGAGTACGAGGCCTCCGGCGGGAAGGAGTTCTTCATCTCCTACGATTATCAGGACGCGCTCATTGGCTACGCCCGCTTGCGCATGAATGCGGATGGGGATGCCATGCTGCGGGAGCTGAAGGTCTTCGGCCGCATGGTCCCGTTGGGAATGAGCGGCCAAGACTGGCAACACCGTGGTTATGGGCGGAAGCTAATCCAGCGGGCGGAAGGCCTGGCGCGATCGCACGGTGCCAGCATCATCCGGGTCACCAGCGGCGTGGGCGTGCGTCAGTACTACCGTGTCCTGGGCTACGAGTTCCAGGCGCCGTACATGGTGAAAAGGCTCTAAGAGGCATCAATCGGAGTTCACGACCACCACGTCACGCACGGATTGGATGCCACGGTACGGGAGCACGATGCGCCCCTTCTCGTCCGTCTTGAACATCTCCATCTCCTTTCCCTCACTGTTCAGAAGCAGGTACACCAGGGCGCCGGACTTCGACTCCATGACGAAGTCGTCGATCATGCCCAGGAGGAGGCCGTCATCGGTCATGACCCTCTTGCCAACCAGTTCGGTGATGAATTTCCGCATCTTAGCACCCGTCCTTCATACCCCTCCCAGGATATTTATGGTCATTGGTAGAGCGGCATGTCCCCAAAGGAGACCCTCCATTTCCGCATCTCCGCCCCCATGGCCTCGTAGGTCTTGGCCAGGGAAGGGTCCACGGACGGTTTCACGCTCTTCTGGGCGGCACGGAAATGCCTCGCCTCCACGAACTCCAGGTTCGGGTTCTCCCGGAAGGCGTTCAAGCCCGCTTCCCGGCACAGGCTCTCCAGGTCTGCGCCCACATAGCCCTTGGTCCGGTCCCCCACTTCCACCAGGTCCACGTTCATCAAGGGCATCTTCCGGCTGTGTATCTCCAGGATCTTCACCCGGCTCTGCAGGTCCGGCAGCCCGATGAGCACCATCTTGTCGAAGCGGCCGGGACGCAGCAGGGCAGGGTCGATCATGTCCGGCCGGTTGGTGGCCGCCATCACGGTTACGTTCTTGAGGCTTTCCACCCCGTCCATGGACGTAAGAAGCTGGTTCACCACCCTCTCCGAGGCGGGGTTGCCTTCCCGTCCTCGCACGCCGGCGATGGAGTCCAGCTCGTCGAAGAAGATGATACATGGCGCCATCTGCTTGGCGCGGCGGAAGATCTGCCGGATGGCCTTCTCGCTCTCCCCCAGCCATTTGCTCATGACCTCTGGCCCGCTCACAGAAATGAAGTTGGCCCCCGAGCGGTTGGCCACGGCCTTGGCGATAAGGGTCTTGCCTGTGCCCGGCGGGCCGTAGAGCAGTATGCCTTTGGCCGGACGTATGCCCAGACGCTCGTAGGCCCGCGGGGACTCGCTGGGAATGAAGACCTCCTCGATCTCCCGCTTCACGTCGTCCAGACCGCCCACGTCCGCCCAGGTGACCTTGGGGATCTCCACCATCACCTCACGCATG
>JBFWLS010000140.1:0-3450 GCA_050251995.1 Candidatus Methanomethylophilaceae archaeon | reverse complement strand
GGTCCTTTGGTCATGGCTTCCTCGAAGGCCTGCTTCACCAGCTCCATGGTCTCGAAGAGGTTCTGCACACCCTTGCTGCAGTCCAGGAGCATGTTGTTGTCCTTGAAGGCCACCAATCCCTTGGCCACGTCTTTGTCCATGCCCAGTTCCACCAGCTGACGGGCCACGGCCTTGGGGTCCTTTATCTTACCCGAGGTGGATATGTCCCCCGCCTTGATGGCGTCCAGGACGGCCTGCGGCACGGGCTCCACTTCGATGTAGAACTTGTTGTGCTTGTTAGGCGATTTGCCCTCGAACGGACCGGCATGACCTTTGACGGACTCCTGGTACACCACGATGGGCGGGGAGGCCACGATCTCGATGCCTTGCTCGTTCACGATGCGGTACTCGGTGATCTCCAAGTGTAGCTCGCCCATACCGGAGAGCAGGTGCTCGCCGGTCTCGTTGTTGATCTCGATGTTCAAGGACGGATCTGCCTTGGCCACGGAGCGCAGGACCTCCACCAGCTTGGGGAGGTCCTTCATATGCTTGGCCTCTATGGCCTTGGTGACCACGGGCTCGGAGTAGTGGGTGATCTTCTCGAAGGGCTCCATGTCCTTAACCGTGGAGACTGTGGAACCGGCGATGGCGTCCTTCAAACCGGTGATGGCGACGATGTTGCCTGCGCAGCACTCGGTTACCGGTATACGGTCGGCACCCACAGACATGGCCACGGTCTGCACCCTCTGGGGATTGGGCATGCCGGAGACCCACAGGGTCTGACCACGGGTGACAGTCCCGGAGAACAGCCTCCCTATGGCTACCTCGCCTGCATGGGGGTCCATGATGATCTTATTGACCATCAGGGTGACCTCGCCCTCAGGATCGCAATCCAGCATCTGCCTGCCCAGCTCGCTGGTCTCATCACCCTTCCAAATCACCGGGATACGCACCTTCTGGGCGTCCAGGGGGTTCTGGATGTGAGTGATGGCCATGTCCAAGAGCACCTCGTGCAGAGGGGACTTCTTAGAGAGCTCCTTCTGCTTGCCCTGGGCACAGTAGTCGAAGGCTTCCTTGAAGGAAATGCCGCTCTTCTTCATGTAGGGCACGGATATGGCCCAGTTGTGGTAAGCGGAACCGAAAGCCACGGTTCCGTTCTCCACCTTGACCTGCCACTCCTTGTTCAGGGGGGCCGGGAGGAGGGCGTTGACCCTCTTGTTGAACTCGGTGATGATCTTGGCGAACTTCTCCATCATGGCTTCAGGAGTCACCTGCAGCTCGTTGATGAGCCGGTCCACCTTGTTGATGAACAGCAGAGGCTTGACGCGCTCCTTCATGGCCTGCCGGATGACGGTCTCCGTCTGGGGCATGACGCCCTCCACGGCACAGGCGAGGATGAAAGCTCCATCCAAAGCCCTCATGGCCCTGGTGACGTCCCCGCCAAAGTCCACGTGGCCGGGGGTGTCGATGAGGTTGATGAGGTAGTCATGGCCCTTGTAGGTGTGCACCATCGATGCGTTGGCGGCGTTGATGGTGATGCCTCTGGCCTGCTCCTGTTCGTCGAAGTCCAGCAGCCTCTGCTTCCCAGAGAGCTCTTCGGACATCATCCCGGCACCCGCTATGAGGTTGTCGGAGAAGGTGGTCTTGCCGTGGTCGATGTGCGCTGCGGTTCCGATGTTCCTGATGAATTCAGGCTTCTTGATCAGCATCGATGCTTTCTTGATGTTATCCTCTTTCCTGCCCATTTGCTCACCGTGACCTTGTCTCGCTCACCTGGCGGACTGAGCCACCCGCTCGATCTCTTCCTTCTTGGACACCCCGAAACTGGTCATCTCGCCCTTGGAGGCCAGTATGAGCTCGTCGGCGATGCAGTAGGCGATGGCCTTCTTGTTCTTGAAGGAGGCTTTCACAGCACCCTTGCTGACATTCCTCAGAGCGTTGTCCAGCCTCCGCTGGGGAGCGACGTCCACGGCCTTGGGAACAGATATGCCGCCAAACTGGAGGCGGGTGACCTCCTCGCGGGGGGCAGCGTTCTCCAGAGCTTCCACCAGCACCTGCACCGGGTTCTTCTTGGTGCGGGCGTTGATGATATCGAAGGCGTCGGACACGGCGCGGTAGGATTTCAGCTTCTTGCCGGTGAAGTCCTCGGTCCGCATCATGTTGTTGATGAGCCTCTCCACTATGCTGAGCTTGGATTTGCCGAACCACCGGTTGGCATGTTTTCCGCCGGAATGAGGTACATTGGTGGGGGTGAGGTCTATGTATTTCGCTAGACCGCCGTCGTTGACGGTCACCTCAGACAGGTCGTACTTGCCGAATAGTAAAATCTGATTGCTTTGAGTTTCGTCAGACATGGTGATCACCGTACCGGTTTCTCCTTGCGTCCACGAACCATCTCGTTCAAGGACACGTTGTTGACCTTGATTACCTTGTAACGCACACCAGGGATGTCACCGTAGGAACGGCCCATCCTGCCGCCGATACCTTCCACCAGCACCTCGTCGTGCTCGTCGATGAAGTTGATGGCACCGTCACCGACCGCGAATGCGGTGATCTGGCGTCCGTTCTTGATGAGTTGGACCTTGACGCACTTACGGATGGCGGAGTTGGGCTGCTTGGCCTCGATGCCCACCTTCTCCAGGACGATGCCGCGGCCTTGCGCGGAACCCTCCAAGGGGTCGGATCTCTCCCTCAGTTTCAACATTCTCTTCTTATATGCTCTGTCCTTCCATCGGAACTTCTGCCGATCCTCTTTGAGCTTTCTGGCGGTGTACAGACCTCTACCCAATGTTTCACCTCTGTCTGAAGTGTTCTGCGATTAATATTATCCTATTTAAAGGTTGACGGTCCAAGCCTCTGGACCAATCGGAGAGTGCTAGCTTAATCTAGTATTAGTAATTTGTTCCGAGGCGTAAACCCTGCTGAAGGCAGCACAGACCGCATGATGGCAGGGACCTGCGACCATCCCTTCGATACGTACATATATTCCATTGGAGGGTCACATCAGCTTCAGCTCGCCCGTGACCTTCCCCAGGACATCCTCTGGTGCCGGCCCGATGCCGAGGCATGTGATGGTTCCCGCTGGCACCTCGGTGTGCCCCGCATCGGTGATGACGGAATTCACCACCCCCGCGGCATCTGCTTGGCTTTTCACCAGGAACAACGCCTCCTTGTCATCCACTTTCACCACCACCTTCTTCTGCCCCTCGGCGTACCAGGCATCGAACCATCTGGGAGTCTTCTTCTTGGCAACGAAGGCGCAGTTGACCGCGGCATGGGCCACCTGAGCGGCGGTCTTCCCCTTGGAGAGTTTGAGGTCGCTGCGCACGGCGATGACCATCTTGTATTCGAACGGGCTCATTCATCTGGAAATGGAAGGGAAGATTTAATAACTGTCATATGACGTGGCTGCGGAACGGTTTTGTAGATACCGGATGATTCACACTGCATGACTATCATCGTGGAGTATCG
>JBFWLS010000139.1:0-3451 GCA_050251995.1 Candidatus Methanomethylophilaceae archaeon | reverse complement strand
CCGTGGTCACGGAGGACGAGCACATAGCCTACTCCCCCTGCGTCATACCCTGGGTACTGGAAGGCCTCACGGACTGGGAAAGCATCATCATGCACGACCCCCGGTACTATCGTGAGGAACGTGGCATCGAGGTGAGCACATGCAGCAAAGTGGAGGCCGTGGACATGGCCAAGAAGACGCTTTCCGTGCAAGGTCGCGAAATACCCTATGACTCGCTGGTAGTGGCCACTGGCGGCACGGTCTTCGTCCCTCCTATCTCCGGGGCCAGGTTGCGCAACGTCTTCGTGGTGCGCACCATCAACGACGGCAAGGCCATACAGAAGGCCTTGCCGGAGGTTCGGAACGTAGCCGTAATCGGTGCTGGGGTAATAGGGCTGGAGATCGCGCTCTCTCTGCGGAGGGCCGCTAAGAACGTGACCGTGGTGGAGATGATGGACCAGGTCATCCCGCGCATTTTCGACAAGGATATGGCCGACCCCGTGCAAGCGTACCTGGAGGGGCAGGGAATCCGTTTCATCATGGGCGCCCCTATCCAATCCGTGCTGGGAGCGGAGAAGGTGGAAGGGGTTCTGGCGGGTGAGGAATCTGTGCCCTGCGAGATGATGGTCTTCGCCACCGGTGTGAGGGCGAACCTGGAGGTCCCGCGAATGCTGGAGCTGGACATCGGCTCTCTGGGTGCGGTGACGGTCAGCCCCAGCATGCAGCCCTACCGCAAGGGCCGTCTGGTGCCGGACGTGTTCCTGGCCGGGGATGTGGTGCAATGCCAGTCCGCCGTGGCTCCAGGGCCCACCATGAGCCAGCTGGGCTCCAGCGCGGTGCGCCAAGGCATAGTGGCCGGGAGCAACGCCGCCGGCGGCTACGCCACGCACGGCCCCGTGGCCAGCCCATGGGTGAGCGTCATCGGCGATGTGCAAGTGGGGGGGACGGGGCTGTCCGAGAGCCTGTCTTCCTGGTATGGGCTGCGTCCAGTTTGTGGCCGGGCCCGAGGGCAAAGTCGCGCCCGTTACTATCCTGGGGGCTCTCCGTTCACAGTCAAGCTTTTGGTGGACCCGTCCAGCCACCTCATACTGGGGGCGCAGATGATGGCGGGGGAGGAGCTCACCGGCCGCATAAACTGGCTAACCGCCGCCATCACCGAGAGGGTGAGCATAGACGACCTGGTCTGCCGCTTCGAGAACGCCTACTGCCCGCCCACCTCTATGGTGCGGGACGTTGTGCTGGCGGCCGCCGACGACGCTCTGCAGCAGCTGAAGAGGCTCACCTGTTGAAGCGTTCCATTGAGGAAATGGCATGAAATTCCAAGACTACCGCAACATCTACAACAAGCTGGAGTGCCCCGAGGACATCGACCGTCTCTGCGACAAGGGGCATGACCGGGAGTTCCTGAAGGTGGTGTTCACCCAGAAGACCACCCGGGACGTGAAGAAGAACTTCTACAAGGTGAAGAACAACTGCCACCACATGGTGAATGACTGGAAGTCTGGCCGCTCCCTGGCGGAGATCGCCGAGCGGCGCGGCTTCCCGCCCATACTCACGGCTATGATGATGTTCCAGGAGATGGGCTATTCCAAGAAGGAGTTCTGGTGCTTCGTCCGGGAACCTGAGAAGGTAAAGGACGAACGCATCCGCAGGGAGATCGTGGAGGCCACGGAGAAGGACATCATCTACTCCCCCTGGGCCAATGATGAGCAGAGGGACCGCGGCCATTGGGGGGAAGGTCTTCTGGAAGGGTGGCTGGACGCCCAAGGCGTGAAGTACCGCACCGAGAACGACCTGCGGGGCGAGTACAGCAAGACCCCGGACTGCCTGTTCGAGAAGCCCATGATATTTGATGGCAAGGAGATATGCTGGATAGAGAGCAAGGCCACCTTCGGAGACAACACCGAGTTCCGCTACAACGCCCGGAAGCAACTGATCCCCTACACCGAGATCTTCGGCCCCGGCCTGGTGGTGTACTGGTTCGGCTACCTGGATGACCTGGAGATGCCGGAAGGCGTCTACATAACGGACATCTCTTTGCTGGAGCAGATGCTCGAGGAGAAGGAATGCAGTCCGCAGGAGACCTAGAGAAGTACGGCTACTGCCCGGTGTCCTGGTGGCTCAGCCGTGAGGTCCAGATACAGAACCAGGACACCGCCCGAGGCATCGATGACCATCAGGACGCCTCTGAGGGCTTCCGGGGCCTGGCGGAGCAGGAGCGCTCCTTTCTGGATTGGCACTTCTCCCTTTTCATCTCCCTCACTGTCCTGATAAACCTGTTTCTAGTCTTCCTCATCTTTGTGCCCAGCATGCCGTTGTCACCAAAGCGTTACATGCTCTTGGGCCTGACCTTCATGTGGATGGGTCTGGCTGCCTTCTACCTCTACCGTCAGGGGAAGGACGGTGGCTACCGCCTGCAGAGCTTCCAAGAGACCGCGGTCACGGTTCTCAGCCTGATTTCCCTGTTGTTGTCGTTCAACATCATCGCCCTGATACTCCTAGGCAACGCCCCAGAATGGATCTACGGGTTCTTCTCCCTCATCTGGCTTTGTGTGTCCGTGCTCATGGCGGTGTTCGAGAGGCAGCAGAACCGAGTCTCTCAGAAGATGAGAGGCCTCCTGCGCCTGGGCGGGGAGGTGGAGTATGTAGGGGAAGATGACGCCCCGGTGCTGCGCTCAGAGTCCGCCGGTGTCGCCGGCCGTCCTGACCTCATCATACGGCAGGAGGGGGGCCTGGTGCCCCTGGAGCTCAAGACCGGCCGAACGCCCCGTGGCCCCCTGTTCTCGCACATCCTGCAGATAGGCGCCTATTGCATCATTGTATCCGAGGTCTACGGCCAGAGGGTCGAGAAAGGGATCCTGCGCTACCCGAAGCAGGACTTCGATGTGGAGTTCGATGAGAACCTGGAGGCCCTGGTGCGGGAGAAGCTGCGGGAGATGGAGGAGCTGGAGCGTAGTGGCGATGTGCGTCGCAACCATCAGCGAAAGGGCAAGTGCGACCACTGCTCTCGTTTACAGGCCTGCCCGCAAGCCATCCGCTGATCATTCCACCGTGACGCTCTTGGCCAGGTTGCGAGGTTTGTCTATGGGCATGCCCTTGACTTTGGCCACGTGGTACGCCAAAAGCTGCAGGGCCACCGCCAGGGGCACCGGTGAGAGCAGAGGCGGGCATTGCGGCAGGTACACGACCCGGTCGGAGATCATAGGGACCTGCTCATCCCCGTCCGTGGCTAGGAGCAGAACCGGGCTGCCCCTCGCCGCCACCTCAGTGACATTGGAGATCATCTTCTCGTAGGTATGGTCCTTCAGACAGGCGGCTACCAACGGGGTGGTCCCATCCAAGAGGGCCAGGGGCCCGTGCTTGAGCTCCCCGGCAGCGTATCCCTCTGCATGGATATAGGAGACCTCCTTCAGCTTCAACGCCCCCTCCAGCATGCTGGGGAAATTGATGTTGCGCCCGATGAAGAACACAT
>JBFWLS010000138.1:0-3467 GCA_050251995.1 Candidatus Methanomethylophilaceae archaeon | reverse complement strand
AGCGCCGTCCACCACCAGGCCCACCACGCCGTTGACCTGCGCGGAAACCGTCGCCAGCTCCCCCCAGACCGCGGTGTCGGCGCCGCCCACGTCCACCACGATGACCGTGCCAGGCGTGGCGCGGTCGATGGCCTCCACCGGTTTGGCCCAGTCGCCGTTGGCGGTCTGCACTGTCAATGCCCGTCCCACCATCCGTTGTCCGTGCTTGATGTGCGGTAGCAGGCCACGCATCACGCCCAATTTGTGATGGGCGTCGGATATGTTGGGGGTGGACACCTTGGAGAAGGCCTCGAACAGGCCCTCCTCCCCGTAGCGTCTGGCCAGTTCGGTGGGTATGCCGCTGCCGGAGTGTATGGCCTCGCTAACCCTCCGTGCCGCCCCGGTGACGTCCTTGTCCTTGATGATGGCCCCGCCCACGATGATGATGGATGCCCCGGCGGCCACCATCGCCGGTGCGGTCTCGGAGGTCATGCCTCCGGCGGCCGCCACCGGTAAGGAGGTGGCGACGGTTATGGCTTTGAGGACGTCCGTGGGCGCCCCCTCTCCCTTCATCTGTTGGTCGATGCCCATGTGCAGGCAGACGTAGGCCGCTCCCAGGGCCTCCGCCTCTTTGGCCCTCTGCACCCGGTCCGGCACGTTCATGAGGTCCACCATGACCTCCGCCCCGTACTTGCGGGCAGCCAGGACCGCCTCTGATATGGTGGAGTCGTCCGCCAGCCCCATGACGGTGATGATGTCCGCCCCGGCCTTCACGGCGATCTCCACCTCGAAGGCCCCCACGTCCATGGTCTTGGTGTCCGCGACGATCTTACGGTGGGGGAATTCCTTCCGTAGCATCCGGATGCAGTCCGTGCCTTCGCTCTTAAGCAGGGGTGTGCCCACCTCTATCCAATCCGCTCCTCCCTCCACGCTCTCCTTGGCTATGGTCAGGGCTCTCTTCGCATGCATAAGGTCCAGGGCGACCTGCAGTACCGGCCACATGGGTCTGCGAAACATATGCGCGGTAATAACCTTTTCACCCTGCATCCGAGCAAGGGTTATTATTTCAGGAATATGATTGAACGCTCATGGGTGCAGAGTCCGGCGGTCGCATCATCAAGACGGGGATACCGGGGTTGGACAACATCACCGGCGGGGGCCTTCCCCGTGGGGGCATGGTCCTCCTCACCGGGGACACCGGCACCGGCAAGACCACCCTGGCATACGAGTTCTTGGTGCGAGGGGCGCTGCAAGGCGAGAACGGGATGATCGTCACCAGCAACACTCCGGTGGAGAAGTTCCTCTCCCAGCTCATGCCCTTCTCCTTCTGTCGCGGCGAGGTCCCCGGCGAGGGCATCAAGGTCATGCCCATGAACTGCGACCATCTGGACATCGATGGACACCTGGAGGTCATCGGCGGCATCGCCCAAGCCGTCAAGGACGCCGGCGCCCGCCGGCTGATGATCGACCCCTTGCCACGGTCCTTGTTGGAGCTGGAGGAGTCGCAGCTGGTCACGGTCCTGAACGGCCTCTCCTCCACGTTGTACGACAACGGCATCACCACCATGATGGTCACGGATGTCATGCACCACGTGGCCCTGAGCATGGCCGACGGCGTGGTGCACCTGGAGGCAGAGGACCGTGAGGGCGATGTCCTGCGCACCGTCCAGGTGCGGAAGCTCCGTGGTTGCACCCACTCCCTCAGCCGTTACGCCATGATGCTGAGCAAGGAAGGGACCATCATGTCCCGTCTCATCAGGAGGAGCTGGGAATGAGCAGCGGGGTGCGCGACCGTCTCAAGGAGGCCATCCAGGGCATCGACTTCAAAGGGATGATGAACGTCTCCTTCGGTGTGGACGATTATTACGATGTGCTCCGGGGCATCGTGGAGAACCGGGGCCGATGGTCCACGGTGCTGGTCTCCGCCAGCATGCCACACCGTCTGCTGCTGGACACCCTGGACAGCCTGGGCACCGACGTGGACGGCATCCGTTCCATCGATTGCATATCGTTCTGCCTGCTGGGGGACCAGCACGGGGAGGCCATCTACATCGAGAGCCCGGCGGTGCTGGAGAAGGTGCTGATGTCCTTGGAGCTTATCCATCGGGAGTCCGGGGGGCAGCTGCTGGTGATCGTGGACTCCTTCAACGCCTTCTATCTGCACAACGACCACCGTTCCATGTCCGCCTTCCTGCAGATCCTGGCATACCGGTTGAAGAACGCCGGCGATGTGGGCATCCTCTTGTCGCTCAAGGACCAGGCCACGGACGAGAACGACAACATGTTGCGCCTGCTCTCCGAGAGGTCTTTGCAGCTCTGAGGGCGGGCGAAGGCTTTTACTTCCATGCTGTGGATGCGGTGAAAGATGAAGATCATCGACCTCTTCCCGGACTTGGCGGACATGCTCCGCGCTGCACCGATGAGCACCAAGGAGGTGGAGGACTACCTCTTCGAGCATTACCGTTACCGTTGCCCGGACGACCTCACGAAATCCATGAACATGCTGCGCCAGGTGGGCGAGGTGAACGGCAAGGTTAGCGTGGAGCACGGCGGCTGGATATGGTGGATAGACCCGGCGGAGAGCAAGGATTAACAGGATACCATCAGCCAGTTCTAGAATTTACACCGATACTGAAGCATTAAATATGCAAATTTCGATATTGTCGGTTGCCATATTCTATATGGAGGACTTAACAAATGAAGAAGCTATGGAACGCTAGAAAGGATTCCGAGGGAGTGTCCCCGGTCATCGCCACCATCCTGATGGTCGCTATCACCGTGGTCCTCGCCGCCATCCTGATGGTAATGGTCATGGGAATGACCGGTGGTGAGACCGCGCCGTCTGCAACGATTACCGCAACCGGAGACGGTGAAAATGTTACAGTTACTGTGGCATTCATATCGAAGACGGTTCCCGCCGACCAGATCACCTTCGCTGTTGGAGATGAACCTGCCGTTACCCCAACCTGGGTTGGAGGTGCTACTAGCGTGGTTTCTGGCTCGGTTGCTACCTTCTCAAGCACCAGCACAACTGGCAACGTCTACATGCTCTACCAAGGCTCTGTGATAGCGACTGCCACGCTCTAAGTGTAAACCAATTATTCATGGGGGTATCCCCCCCCTTTTATTGAACCGGACGGCACTGTGTGATTTACGGATAATCGCCGAGATGTGGGTTTATATTCAAATAAATATATTAATAACAGTTGACTAACTCTCTTTAAACAATTTTTTCGCGGATTTAACAACCCAATGTTGATTTGCCAACCACTCAGCTCGCCCGTCTATCATCACGGTCAGCTCTGAAAGCTATCATCATCGTGGCAATGACACCATATATCACCTGCCTTTAATCGTTTTCCATCCTTTGATAACTGAACAGGGCATTCGGGAAAAAGTTTAACCCCCCCGAGCAATCGGGGAGAATAGGAGAAAGAAAAGATGTTGGGGAGCAAGAAGAGAAAAGTCCTGTTCGTGGATTGGAAGAA
>JBFWLS010000137.1:0-3480 GCA_050251995.1 Candidatus Methanomethylophilaceae archaeon | reverse complement strand
ACCATGGACGCCGACCGATTGAACCGGCAGCAAGACAGCGAAGTACTGCCACGGGAGCGTCATCTTCTTCTTGGCCGCCGCATCCTCGATCTCCTGCTCCACGATGTGACACGCCTCGCGGACGATCTCCACATTCTCCGGTGTCACTTCACCCATGACCCGGATGGCCAATGCGGGACCGGGGAACGGCTGCCTCTCGGATACGGAAACGCCGAGATATCTAGCCACGATGCGAACCTCATCCTTGTACAAGTCACGCAAAGGCTCCACCAGTTCCAGGCCCATCTCCTTCGGGATGCCACCGACGTTATGGTGGGACTTGATGGTGTCCCGGAACTCGTCACCGCTCTCGATCCAATCGGGAGCTATGGTTCCTTGCACCAGGTATTTGGCATCGAACGCCTTCGCCTCCTTCTCGAAGCAACGTATGAAGCACTCGCCGATGATCTTCCTCTTCCTTTCCGGTTCGATGGTTCCGGCAAGCTCCTGGAAGAAGTAATCGGAGGCTCTGACGATCTTGTAGTTGATGCCCATGGAGCGGAACATGGCATCCACCTCTTCCGTTTCGCCTTTGCGCATCAGACCGGTATCCACATAAATGGTGAGCAATCGGTCGCCGATGGCCCTACTGACCATCACTGCTGCCACCGTGCTGTCCACTCCGCCGGAGCAGGCGATGATGGCCTTACCGTCAATCCTCTCTTTGATCGATTGGATCTGCTCGTTCACGAAGGACTCGGCATCAAACATTAACGTTCACCTGTTCCGAGTCTGATGCCACCTTATCGGCCATCTCCTGCCTGTACATTGCCATCCTCTCTCCCAAGGAAGCATCCGCCAAGGACATCATCTGCACCGCCAGAAGCGCCGCGTTCTCGCCCCTATCCAATCCCACCGCCGCCACCGGGATCCCGGGAGGCATCTGCACTACGGATAGAATGGCGTCCATGTTAACTCCCCCACTCACCGGAACGCCGATGACCGGACGAGTGGTCAACGAAGCCACCACTCCCGGCAGAGCAGCAGACAGACCAGCAATGGCGATGAACACCTCCGCATCGCTCTTGGTCACCAGCTCCTCCACCCGCTTGGGCGTCCGGTGAGCTGAAGCCACCACCACTTCCGCGGAGACATCGAACTTCTTGAAGATCAGCAACGCCTTCTCCGCCACCGGGAGGTCGTTCTTGCTTCCCATGAGAATAAGGACCCTTGGCATCGATACGGTTCACTGACTGCAAGGATATAAAAATTTGTGAAGGAAAGGGTTTCGTTGTCGTTTCTCAGGTCTTCATGATGGCCACCAGGAATATGCCCACGGCCACCAAGGCGCCTATGAGAGCGGCGATGATGTTCACGAACGCGTTCCAGACCACATCCCAGAGGTCCACCGCAATCACATCGCTCCAGCCGCCGGCATAAGCCCAGATGATGCCCACCAGCAGACCGACCACCAGCAGGATCACGCCGACGGTCCGGCTCTTGCCGCTTCCGAAGTAGGCGGTGAAGACACCGGCCAACAACATGAAGAGGGCAAAGACCAGAACAACTATCGATAGGAAATCCATCAGTTCCATAATCTTTCAACCTCCATCAGAATTTGATTCCCGTCAATGTCTTGGTGTCCAGGACACCAGGGGTCGATCGTATGCGGTCCACCACTACGACGCCCAACCTGTTCAGGTCGTCCGCCTCGATCTTGGCGATCATGTCGAACTCTCCGAACAGGGGGGTGAGCTCCACTACCTCGTCGATCTTCGACAAGGCGCTGTAGACCTCATGCTCCCGGGATGGGGCGGCGGTGATGAGAACATAACCAACGGCCATTGACTAACCTGGAACTACAAGTCTTTAGTTGTTATTTAACTTTTCTAGTATAAAAAAAGAGCAAACCGTATAGTTCCTTCTCGACAGTCCGCACACGGGGATTGATGACAAACATCATTTGGCTGCAAGGACTTGGCGTTGGTAACCATGGAACACGAATGGACTTCACGCACCGATATTTAATACACCACAGTATCTCAATTTAACCATAGCGTAAGTCTTATATACGATATTTGTGATTGCAATCACCGACGATAGATAAATCTATCGTGTGGGATGGGTAGTCGGCATGGATTTTTTGGGCGTGATTGAAGAGATAAGCATCGATGGCAAAGCCATCGTCCGAGGGAACGTCACTCCTAACAACAACGACCCCGTGTTCGACCAGAAGAAAAAGAGAATCGGTTTCGTGCGCCGGGTCTTCGGTCCTGTGGACTCCCCGTACGTCACTGTAAACCCGATCGATAAGACCGCCCTGGTGAATGCCGTGGGCAAGAAGGTCTATTACGAGGGGGATCCCCAATATGGCAAAGGTAAGAGAAGGAACTGAAGAGATCGAGAGATGTCCGGAGTGCGGCAGCAAACACCTTGTGCGTGACTACGAGCGAGGGGAGCTGCTTTGCGAGGACTGCGGTCTGGTCATCGATGACCAGTTCATCGACCAAGGGCCCGAGTGGCGGGCCTTCGATGTGGAGCAGGGAGAGAAGAGGGCCCGTACCGGCGCTCCCATGACCTACACCATCCACGACAAGGGACTTTCTACCGAGATATCCTGGAAGAACAAGGACAGCTATGGGAAGAGCATCCCCACCCGTAATAGGGCTCAATTGTACCGTCTCCGCAAGTGGCAGCGAAGGATACGTGTCTCCAACGCCACGGAGCGCAACCTGGCGTTCGCCCTCTCCGAGCTGGATAGGATGGCATCTGCTATGGGGCTGCCCCGCAACGTCAGGGAGACCGCGGCCATGATCTACCGCAAAGCGGTGAACAAGAACCTCATCCGTGGACGCAGCATCGAGGGCGTCGTAGCCGCCTCGTTATACGCCGCCTGCCGGCAATGCAACGTCCCCCGTACTTTGGACGAGGTCGCTGGATCCAGCCGTGTAGGCCGCAAGGAGATCGGACGCACGTACAGGTTCATGACCCGGGAGCTGAAGCTGAAGCTCATGCCCACCAAACCGCAGGACTACGTGCAGCGCTTCTGCAGCGAGCTGAAGCTCAGCGGCGAAGTCCAGAGCAAAGCGGCGGAGATCCTCAAGGACGCTTCCGACAAGGAGCTCACCTCCGGCCGCGGACCGACGGGCGTGGCGGCCGCGGCCATCTACATCTCCTCCATCCTCTGCAACGAGCGGAGGACGCAGCGGGAGGTTGCCGATGTGGCCGGCGTGACGGAAGTCACCATCCGCAACCGTTACAAGGAGCTCACCGAGAAGCTGGGCATCGAAATACAACTCTGACGGGGGCAACCCGTCATCTTTTCGTTTTCTAACTAGCGATGGTTAATTAATGATGTAAACGTTCACATGCTCGAACCATCGCTCCTGGGAACGATGAAAGGTGTCACGATGCTGGCGAACACGAAAGAAGTGGTCTCCCTACTAACCCCGGCGGAGAAACGGAAGTTCTATCTTCTGTTGGCGTCCAGTGTATTCACCG
>JBFWLS010000136.1:0-3504 GCA_050251995.1 Candidatus Methanomethylophilaceae archaeon | reverse complement strand
CAGCAGGAAGGATGGGAAAACTAAGGCTGGAGGGAATCTCCCCAGATCGCCCCTCCAGCCGACCTCTATGGAGGACGATTGAATGAACGTAGAAGGAGCTATTAATGAATTGCCTAAGGATGGCAGGGGCCTATTGATAATCAGCCCCCGCCCCCTCAGCGATGCCGAGCTTAAGGACAGGATATTCCAGGGCGTCTTGGCGTCCATGGACGAGAAGAAACGGGACGCGGTGGTCAAGATAGCCGAGGACATGTTCCGGACACTGTCCGATGACTGTGACACGTTGGACGCCTTCGTGGCCAGCAGCATGATCCAAGATATCCTCTTTGGAACCATGCATCGGACGGAAGACACCACGGAGGCCCCCGCATGACTGTACATTGTGCCGTCTGCGGCTCCCCCATTGTACGGAAGCGCATAGGCAGGAAGAACGATTGGATGCACGTGGAGACCTTGCGACATCAAGACCACGGAGCGGTACCGGAGCGTTCGCTGACCGTCGAGGAGGCCCGCCTGGTGGTGCGTAGCCATCTGTACGATCTCCCTACGGGGAAGTGCATCCGCGCCCGGGACATCATCGACCGGTACGGCCTGCCGGAATCCTGGGGGCCGTTGGTAGGTTGTTGGTTATCGAAACATCCGAGAACCGAATTGTGGAGCCAGAACCACTATCGCATCACGGAGGAGTACGCATGACCGTGGAAACGGTCACGCCGGCCATGGTCGCCCGCATCGAGCGCAGCGCCGACCCCTTGAACTGCGAAGAAGTAGCTGACAACGTCCGGGAAGGAATCCGGACCGTCGGTGAACTACGGAGATGCGGCTGCCCCCGATGCCTCGGGGCGCTGCAGATACTAGGCGAGGCGGTCTGATGAAGGTAGATCTAAAGGTCAACGATGAGACCGTGGAGGTCACCATGGTCTTCGAGGACCACATGGACATCATCAACCTCCCTCAGTCCCGGGTGAACCAGCACATCAACAACCTTCACAAGGTCTTGCGGAACAACGGGGCATCCAAACTGGAAGCCATGGTCGCCGCCGGCCTCTACTATCGTACCATGCAGGAAGCGGTGAAAGGAGAGGCGGTCTGAATGGACATCGAGCAGGCCCGCGAGAAGATCAAGAAATGCCTGAACCTGGCCAACGACCCCAATGCCCAGGAGGCCTTGGTGGCCCTGGCCATGGCCCGGAAGCTCATGGCCCAGTTCAAGCTATCCGCCCATGATTTGGATGAAGATGAGAAAGAGATAGTCGAACTGGACACTGGCATCACCTGTTCCAAACAAAAGGAGTTTTGGCTCAGTCGTATCGCTGGCTTGATTGCCAGGCGCCATTGTTGTGTTTTGATGTTCCATTCGCATAATCGTGAGAGAACTAAGCAGTTGGTCTTCATTGGCCATCAAGCGGATGCTGAGATCGCCAAGCAGGCCTTCACATACGCCGCCCAATTCGTTCGGATGCGATGCACCGCCATAGAAAAGGACCTCCGTGCCGACAGTTACTCCACCGGGCACATCCGCCAGAGGCAGATGGATTATGGCATCGGGTTCATGAAAGGCCTCAAAGAGGCCTACGATCGGCAGGACAATGAAACGATGGAGTTGGGTGATTGCGTCTCCAGCTCCACCGCCGTGGTCCTGGTCGTCCCTGCGGATGTCACACAGCACGCCGACCAAACGTCCACAGGGACATGGGGAAAGGGGATCAGTATCGATTTTAGCTCTAGCGCCTACCGCCGTGGCTACCATGACGGCGTCACCCATCTGCAGAAGAAAATATCTGATAAGCAGGAGGCGGTCTGAATGGTCACCCACATCTGCACCAGGAGCGGCCAGCTGGTCCGCGCCTCCAGACGATGCGATGCATTCAAATCCAAACGAGGAGGGGCCAAGGAGTGCTGCCGTACCTGTCGGCACTCCGAATCCCTGCCCCTGGATTGGGAACACTACGATCTCAACCGACAGCAGGTCTATCGTGACCAAGTGTTGAAGGGGATTGGGAAAGCATGAAGGTTAAGGAACCGGTGGATCAATTGGGAAGATTTCCTTTCCGGACCTGGAGCATGAAGTATCTGTCGGCTGTAGAGTTGGCATACTCCAACGACACCATTGACGACAGGGACCGGCAGCTCCGGCGCATGGATAAGGTGTTCCGGGAACTCCATTCCAAGGGCAAGGTGTCCTGCCATAATCCCAAGACCTTGACGCCCGAGGATATCCTCGCTTACGTTGGATATCAGAAACGGCGGGGCTTGAAGGAGACCTCTATCGCCAAGAACCTGGCCACTCTGCACAGACTGCTCCAATTCGCCGGGAACACCTCAATGGATGCTTTCAAGGTCAAGTACAGATCGTCGGTGCCCACCTCTCGCTACATGAGACATCCTAGCATCGATGAGGAAGAGTACGATATTATCGTCACTCATTCGGAAAAGGTCACGGAGTGGACCAATCTTCGTGCCTATGCGATCGTGATGATGGCATTCGGTACCGGCCTCCGGACACAGGAGTTGCAGTTCGCAGAGCGACGGAATATGGATACAGAGAGATGGACGATCTACATCGACCACGTGAAGGGGATGAAGACCTACGGCCAGGCGAGGATGGTTCCGATACGTCCGGAGGCGCGTACGGTATTGTCCAGGTACATGGAGATGCGAACCAAAAAGGCTCCGGGCAACCCCTATCTTTTCCCCGCCATGAGGAGTCCCAACGGATACCTATCTTCCAATGGCCTCCGTGTCGCCAAGGATAAGGTGGAGCAAGATACTGGCGTCAAGTTCGACTTCCGGGCTTGCCGTCGGACTTATGGACAATTGGCGATCGATGAGGGCATGCCTCCTGATACCGTCGCTTTGCTCATGGGGCATAGCACTTCCAAAACGACCGAGACCTACTACTGCCGCAAGCGTCCTTCGGTGGCGATCGAAGAGGCATTGAAGATTTGGGAAGGGTTCGAATCAAAGCCGGAAGGCTCGACCATTGAAAATGAAAAACAGACTACTGGACAAGGAAGATGGTGCTCCTGCCGGGATTCGAACCCGGGTCGTCGCCTCGAAAGGGCGAGATGATTGGCCACTACACTACAGGAGCCTTCTGCGTCAATAATTGATTTCAATTAAATACTTATCTATACTGCTGAAAGCTGGCTCAGACGAAGGGCAACGTTACCACCCTGGCTTCTAGATGTTTGCCTCGGACATCGATATGCAAACACTCGTCCTTGCGGGAGTAGCGCCTCGGCACATAACCCATGGCTATGCCTTTCTTGAGAATGGGGGACAACGTACCAGAAGTCACCTCACCAACCTCCACCCCGTCCTTGAGGATTCGGTGTCCGTGCCTGGGAACCCCTTTCTCCTCCAGAACCATGCCCACCAGGATGTCCATCTCGTCGGCCTCTGCCTGTTCCTCCAACGCGGATCGGCCGATGAAATCGTGATCCATCTTCACCACCCACCCTGGACCGGTCTGCAAAGAGGTCTGGGAACCATTGAAGTCCG
>JBFWLS010000135.1:0-3515 GCA_050251995.1 Candidatus Methanomethylophilaceae archaeon | reverse complement strand
GAGGATCGCCCGTGCCGGAGTGGAGGCCATGAAGCACCATGCCCAATCCTACCAAGGCGACGACCTGATCGCTTTCCAGAAGGAGATGGAGGAGGCGCGGGCGATTGTGGTGAGCTCCCGACCCACGGCCATATCCTTGTGGAACGGCCTGCAGAGCGCCCTGATGGGGTTGGACAAGGTGAACGATGTGGAGGAAGGCCGTAGGCTTGTAGCCAACAACGCCGATTCCTTCATCCGGGAATCCTTGCAGGCCATGGAGCGCATCGGACAGATGGGGTCCAGAAGAATCAGTGACGGGGACACCATCCTGACGCACTGTAACAGCCATGCTGCCATCAGCGTTATCAAGGCTGCGCACGCCCAGGGCAAGAGGATAAAGGTGTTCGCCACCGAGTCCCGACCTTGGCGGCAAGGGATTCTGACCGTGAACGAGCTGGCCAAGGAAGGCATTGATGTCACCCTCATAATCGATGGCGCGGTCCGTAGCGTGATGCGGAAGGTGAACGTGGTTCTGGTGGGGGCGGACACCATCACCTCCAGCGGTGTGCTAATAAACAAGATCGGTACCTCCCAGATAGCCCTGGCAGCCCAGGAGGCTCGCGTGCCGTTCCTGGTATGTAGCGAGACCTACAAGTTCTCCCCCAAGACCCTGTTCGGTGATCTAGTGCACATCGAGGAACGGGACCCAGGGGAGATAGTGAAGGAGGGGGAGATTTCCCCATCCGTAAGTGTCTTCAACCCGGTGTTCGATGCTACGCCCCCGGAGTACATAGATTCCATAGTCACGGAGATTGGTCTCATACCGCCGTTCGCCGCCTATGAGGTCATAGTCAAGAGATTGGGGCCAGATTACATTTTCAACAACATGGAGTGATAAGAATGGAATATTCCGAGCAGTACCTTCACCTCGGTGAAGAGGTAGACATAGATGACTACGTCATCTGCGAGTACAGAGTGACGACCGACCTGCCTATGCCCACAGCGGCGGCGGCCATCGCCACTGAGCAGTCCACGGGCACTTGGACCAAGCTCTCCACCCTGAAGGAGGACGTGTTCAAGAAATACAGCGGTCGGGTGATTTCCATAGAAGGGGACCGTACCAGCATCGCCTTCTCCAAGGACATATTCAGCATCGAGAACGGGGGCGTTCCGCAGATTCTCAGCGTCATCGCTGGCAACCTCTTTGGGCTGGAGCCCTTGAAGGGAGTGCGCCTGGAAGACGTACACTTCCCCCGTTCCATTCTGGAGCAGTTTCCTGGGCCCCGCTTCGGCATCCAAGGGCTTAGGGATATCCTGAAGAGGCCAGAGAAGCCTTTGGTAGGGACCATCGTCAAGCCCAAGGTGGGACTCTCCCCCAAGGACACCGCCAATTACATCTACGAGGCAGGCAAGGGCGGCCTCACAAACGGCAAGGACGATGAGACCTTGGTAGACCAGGTGTTCTGCCCCATAGAGGACCGCACCGTGGCTATCGCTGAGTCATTGGACCGTTTGAGGGAGGAGGGGCACACGATGGTACATGCCATCAACGTCAGCACCTCCGGGCACCGCATCGTGGAGCTGGCGGAGAAGGTGCAAGGCTGGGGCGCAAACCAGATCATGGTGGACGTGCTCACCTGCGGCTTCGCTGCCGTGCAGGCCCTGCGGGAGGATCCTTCCATAAAAGTCCCCATTCACGTGCATCGTACCATGCACGCCGCCATAACCCGTGACCCGTTGCACGGCATATCCATGAAACCCATGGTGAAGCTGGTGCGGATGTGCGGAGGTGACGGCCTGCACATCGGCACCTTCGGGGTGGGGAAGATGAAGGGCCTGCACCATGAGGAGCTAGGCAACCTGGACGCCTGCGTGGGCGATGAGCTGCCCTACAAGAGCATGATGCCGGTCTGCTCCGGAGGCCTGCATGCTGGCATGGTTGAGGCCTTGGTCAAGATTGTCGGACAGGACGTGCAGATCCAGGCAGGGGGCGGGGTCTCCGGTCACCCTGACGGGGTCAGAGGCGGGGCCATGTCTATGTCCCAAGCGGTGGATGCCGCCGCGGCCGGAATCAGCCTGCCGGAGTATGCCAAGACACACCAGGAGCTGGCACATGCTCTGGACAAGTGGGGATACATATGAAACTGAGAGCCAAGAACTACGATGTGGACTCCTCCGAGCACCGGGTGGTCCTGAACGACGACGACGCCCTAGAGCTGGGTGTGAAGGAGATGGACCGTGTCCGTCTGGCTCGTAACCGCACCGTCCTCATCGCCATTGTGGGAATCTCGGACACCGTGGTGAAGCCCGGCGAGGTCATCGTCTACGGCAAGACCTTCGAGGCCTTGGGGGCGAAGGAGGGCGAGGAGGTTAACGTCACCTACGCCGCCAAACCGGAGTCCGTAGGATCCATACGCAAGAAGATGGACGGCGAGGTCCTGATCAAGGAGGAAATCGAGGAGATAGTCATGGACATCCTGGAGAACCGCCTCTCCCCCATAGAGATATCTGCTTGGCTAACCTCGCTCTATATCAACGGCATGGAACTGGGCGAGGTAGCGAACCTCGCCACGGCAATGGTGAAAACCGGCGACGTACTGGAGTTCGACCGCTCCCCGGTCTTCGACTTCCACAGCGTAGGCGGGGTGCCAGGGAACAAGATAACCCCCATCGTGGTGTCTATAGTGGCCGCTGCTGGGCTACTCATTCCCAAGACCTCGTCCCGTGCCATCAGCAGCGCCGCCGGCACCTCGGACATCGTGGAGGTTTTCTGCAAGGTGGACCTGGACAGCGCCAAATTGAGACGCATCGCCGAGGAGGTGGGCGGGGTGTTCGCCTGGGGCGGCTCCATCAACCTCGCTCCCGTGGACGACGTGGTCATCAAGGTGGAGTACCCCTTGGGAATCAACCCCCGGGCGCAGATGCTGGCCTCCATCCTGAGCAAGAAGAAGGCCATCGGGGCCAACTACCTGCTCGTGGACATACCCACTGGGGAAGGCACCAAGGTCAAGACCATCGAGGAGGCGCGGGAGTATGCACGGGACTTCATGGATCTGGGCAACCGCATGGGTATGCATGTGGAATGCGCCATAACCTATGGCGACCAGCCAGTGGGGAGCGCCATCGGGCCCGCCCTGGAAGCCCGGGAGCTCATAAGGGTCCTGGAAGGGGACCCGCACCCCTCCAGTGTGGTGGAGAAGGCCTGCGACATCGCCGGGATGATACTGGAGATGGGAGGCATCCCCAACGGACCGGCGAAGGCACGGGAGATCCTGGCCTCCGGCCAGGCCTTGAAGAAGTTCCGGGAGATCGTTGAGGCGCAGGAAGGGAAGCCCGATCTCACCGCCGATGACATCGTCATCGGTAAACACGTGCACAAGGTGGAATCCGCCCGCTGCGGCTATGTGCACCACATCAGCAACAAGGACCTGGTGGCCATCGCCCGCGCCGCCGGCTCGCCCAACGACAAGGGCGCCGGCCTGCTGATCTTCAAGAAGAAGGGGCAGCGGGTGGAGGTAAGCGACGTGCTCTTCGAG